>SBBT01000175.1 GCA_005239595.1 Candidatus Troglogloeales bacterium
CCCGCCACTTCAACCACCTGAAGCCCTCGGTCAGCCCGCGCGTACTCTTCTTTTAATGCCATCACCGCCGATATCAGTCTTGGCCGCTCTACCCCGTCTAATATTTCATAGAGTCTGTCAGCGGTTAACGGATCGCCGGACACAAACAACAGCGCCTCAATAATCGGCTTTAGTTCATGATCCTCCACTAGGCTTTGACCTCTCCAGAAATATTTTTAAATAAACGGAGAGGCCCGCACCATGCATCCTGAATGATATGGACAAGGCCCAACCGTATTAACTCAAGGAGGGCCAGGAAAGCGACTACAACGGCCCTACGCGTCCTCTCCCCCTCAAACAACTGATGAAAAAGGAGGCTCTCAACAGGTTCCAGTTTATCCATCAGCAGCTGCATCCGATCTTTTACGGAAAGCTCATCGGTCGTCACCTGAAACACCCGTTGATCAGGAACCCGCGCCAAAACTTTTTTAAAGGCATCGAGCAGATCGTACAGGCTCAAATCAACCAATGGGATCTCTTCTTCATCTGACGTTAAGGGGGACGGATCCTTACCGTAGATATCGCGCCAGTAGGCCTCTCTCTTTTCCAGGGAACAGGCAGCCTCTTTGAATCGTTGATACTCTAACAATTGGCAAACGAGTTCTCTGCGCGGATCTCCTTCCTCCATTTCATCAGCTTCATCACCAGGCGGAAGGAGCGTCTTTGATTTAATGTGGATTAACGTTGCAGCCATCACCAGGAAATCACCCGCAACTGTCAAATTGAGCGATTGCATAAGATCAAGAGTTTCTATATATTGCCGTGTGATCAGCGTAATCGGAATATCATAAATATTGATCTCGTTTTTCCGGATAAGATGCAAAAGAAGATCGAGGGGGCCTTCAAAATCACCTACTTTTATTTCGTGGGAAAAAGCCTCCTGCTGAAACCGAACAAGCGGACTTTCCCAGACTGCAATTGCCATCCTGCCCCCTTTAAAAATTTTCTTTATATACCATTTAAAAAACCAGGAATCAAGGGAAAAAATCAATACATAGTAGGGATAAAATAATAACGCCCTATATAGAGTAGGATTGTCATTCTTGGGCATTACGCGCAAATTTCCCAAAAAGTGCTTTTTCGATAACCTGCCGAACCGCATCTTCTATTTACCGGCCTTCCTTTTATATCTCTCCTGTGATATGGTTTCCACTCCGATTACAACTCCGTTGTGCCGATGGTAAATAAAACCTCCCCAGCGATCATTTCCCCGCTTTTCTTTCGGCAAAAAGTGGCAGGGATCATGGTTCCCCTTTTTTCTGTCAGAACCGGTCAGAACTTTGGAATTGGAGAGATTCTCGATCTGATTCCCCTTATTGACTGGCTCACGGAGAATCATCTCCACGTCCTTCAAATCCTCCCCATCTATGAAACCGCCCCGAATGAAACATGCCCCTATCTTGCCTTAAGCGGTTTTGCGCTCGATCCAATTTATCTCTCTCTGAACGCCTGGGATGATTTTAAAAAAAGCGACGCCGTACAGAAGGTCTTCATCTCTGAAGCGGCCAACCTTGAGAAATGGAGAGAAAGCGGCAGCGTCTGTTACGAGTCGATTCGATCTTTCAAATACCGTCTTCTTAAACTTGCCTTCAGTCATTTTAAGAGAGAGGAGTGGGCGAAAGAATCTCCCCGTGCAAAATCGTTTCAAAGATTCATGACAGAAAAGAAGGAATGGCTGGACGATTACGCCCTCTTTCGCCTCTTGAAAGAGAAAAACAGTTGGCGACACTGGATCGATTGGACGGAGCCTTTCTGCCGTCGCGACCCGTCCGCGATGAAGCAATTAATCCAGGAAAACACAGAACCTCTTCTGTTTATCAAGTATCTTCAGTGGGCCCTCTGGGAACAATGGAAGATCGTCCGAAAGCACATGGAAAAAAGAAACGTTCTGATCATGGGGGACCTCCCCTTTTTGGTCAGCCGAGACAGCGCAGACGTCTGGAGTCAATGTGCTCTCTTCAGCGATCGCGATACGTTTGGCGCGCCACCCGATGCCTTTAGTGAAAAGGGACAAGATTGGGGCCTCCCTCTTTTCCATTGGGACGCGATGGAGAAAAACGAATTCCTTTGGTGGCGGCGGCGTATCCGTGAATTTCGGCAATACTACGACCTCATCCGCCTAGATCATCTTGTTGGATTTTTCCGTGTTTGGGTGATGCCCAAGGATCGCGATCCCTATTTTGAACCGCAGGGGCAGGTGCAACAAGCGAAACGAGGGAAACAAATTTTAAGGGTTATAATCGAAGAAGCCGCAAAATGTGTACCGATTGCCGAAGACCTTGGCGTTATCCCTCGGTTTGTTTCGTTATCCCTGCAAAAGTTCAACATTGCAGGATATAAAATCATGCGATGGCAAAAATCCGATGATCATTATGTTGACCCAAAAGGCTATCCTTTTGTCTCGCTTGCCACGACAGGAACACACGATACAGACACACTCTCCCACTGGTGGCAAACCCTTCCTATGGATGAGCGAACCGCTTTTCTTTCCCTCCTTGCACATCCGTTCTCATCCGACGAACCATTTTCAGACAGATTGCATCATGCTATTTTAGAATGCTTGTTGGAATCGGGGTCCGGACTGGTTATTCTTCCGATCCAGGATGTTTTTGGGTTTGACGAACAAATTAACATGCCTGGTACAATCGGCCACCACAACTGGCGTTATCGCCTCCCTGTCGGGTTATCTGATCTTGAGCGGACTTCCCCCTACCGGGAGAAAATTAAGGCCTTAAAAAAACTGATCAATCAAACCGGTCGCTATGCGGCATTTGCTCCACTTACGGAATCGCGCCCGCCGATGACACCAGACATAAAAAAGAGAAGACGGAAGACAACCGACAAGCCACCCTAATTACAAGAGCGGATAAACCGTCTTAACGCCATTTCCCAATGGGGAGGTTCGCTTCCTAATTCACGAGCCGCCTTGGCGGTTGAGAGGACGGAATAGGCAGGACGTCTGGCGGGACGGGGAAATTCAGAAGTTGCGCAAGGATTGACCCTGTTTGAAAGACCCGCGTCTCTTATAATCGCGCAGGCAAACGTGTACCAGCTGCAGTAGCCCCGATTAACCAGATGATAGGTTCCAGAACATCCCCTGGAAATGAGGACCAGTGCCGCTTCGGATAAGTCCTCGGTCCATGTGGGGGAACCGACCTGATCATCCACAACCATCAATTGGTCTTGTTTTTTGGCAAGATTGAGAATCGTTTTTACAAAATGGTTGCCCCCATCTCCATAGAGCCACTGGGTCCGGATAATGAGATGGTTTTCAAGGTTCCGGCGAACCTGGCATTCCCCTTCCCATTTTGACGCCCCGTAGGCATTAATCGGAGATGCGCCATCTTCCTCGATATAGGGCATTTTTTTTGTGCCTGGAAAGATATAATCGGTGCTAAAATGGACCAGGCGGGCGGAAATCTCCCGTGCCACTTCGGCCAGATTCCCTGCACCGGTACCATTGACTGCAAAGGCAAGATTCCGATTCGCTTCACAGTCATCTACGCGGGTAAAGGCGGCGCAGTTAATCATTAACTCGGGGTAAAACCGCGTCACCTCTCGTTTGACCGCTTCTCGATTGGTGATATCGAGTTCTTCTTTCGTGGCGGGCCATACATCCCATCCTCTCTCTTTTTTATTAAGGAAAGCGCGGGCGAGCATTCCACCCGCCCCTGTAATCAAAACCTTCACGGGGAGACCCCATAAATCTTTTCATACATTTCCAGATACTCGCCCGATTTAACCCGCTTCCACCATGCCGGATGTTCCTGATACCACCTCACGGTATGCTCGATTGCAACGTCAAATTGATGCGACGGTCTCCATCCCAGTTCAGCCGCAATCTTACCAGGATCAATCGCATAGCGACGATCATGGCCCGGCCGATCTTTTACGTATTGAATCAGCGAGGCCGGCTTCTTTAAGATCTCCAGAATGAGATGAATCACATCGATGTTGGTCTTATCGCCCTGTCCTCCAATGTTATAAATTTCCCCCGGCCTCCCCTCGCGAAGGACCTGCCG
The DNA here is from genome assembly GCA_005239595.1 of Candidatus Troglogloeales bacterium. Lineage (GTDB taxonomy): Bacteria > Nitrospirota > Nitrospiria > SBBL01 > SBBT01 > SBBT01. The sequence goes on from SBBT01000175.1 coordinate 4,062, forward strand.
GATCGCCTCGCAATGATCAACGACATAAAGCCAATCCCGCATGTAACGGCCGTCTCCATAGATGGGGACCGGCTTGTCTTCCAGCGCATGGGTAATGGCCAGCGGAATTAGTTTTTCCGGAAACTGGTACGGCCCGTAATTGTTTGAACAGCGGGTGACGATAACCGGCAGACCGTACGTTTTATAATAGGATAATGCCAGCAGATCGGAAGCAGCCTTGCTGGCTGAATAGGGGCTGCTGGGCGAAAGAGGGGCACCCTCTTCATAGTAACCCTTTTCCCGACTTCCATAAACTTCATCCGTCGATATATGAATAAATCTGGAATGATTAAATTTTTTTGCAGCCTCTAATAATAGATAGGTCCCCATCACATTCGTTTTAATGAACGCATCTGGGTTGACAATTGATCGATCTACATGGGTCTCCGCGGCAAAATGGACAATAACAGCCACCTCCCGTGCCAAGGCGTCTACCAGAGATCGATCGGCGATATCCCCCCGGACGAACTGGTATCTTGGGTGGGCGTCCAGACCGGACAGGTTGTCAAGATTTCCGGCATAGGTTAACTGATCGAGATTAATAATATGACAGAGGGGATCGTTTTCTATCAGGTGGCGGATAAAATTGCTTCCGATAAACCCTGCACCGCCCGTCACCAGTATTTTCATCGTAATTTAATCGAACCGCGTTTAGCTCAACTCAATCTGGCTCTGATCGCCCGTGATAAACTTTTGGGTCCTCGGCCGTATCTTTCCCTGATAGAGAACCACTTCACGACCCAGGAGGCTTTTTTCGATCCGGACATCAATATCGGTAATCCTGCACCGCTCCAGAATAATGCTGTATTCCAACTCGCTGTTTCTGATCACGCAATCCTCGGAAACAGCGGTATAGGGGCCGATGTAACTATGGTCAATAATGGTTCCCTTGCCGATAATGGCAGGGCCCCGTATTTGACTGTGAATGATCTTCGCCCCTTTTTCAATAATCACCTTTCCACGAAGATCGCTCTTGGCATCAACCATTCCAAGCACCGTCGGACCACTGGGGCTTTCCACAATCTGATCCAGGACAAAGCGGTTCGCCTCCAGAAGATCCTCGGGCTGCCCCGTATCTTTCCACCAGCCGGTCACCTCAGAATAGGTCACCGTAAAACCATGCTCAATGAGGTATTGATTTGCATCGCTGATTTCAAGCTCTCCCCGTCTGCTCGGCTTGATAACCCGGATTGCCTCAAAAATATGCTCGTCATAGATATAGATACCGGTAACGGCAAAGGGCGTTTTGGGTTTTCTCGGCTTCTCTTTAATTCCGATAATTCTTCCATCCTTAAGTTCCGCAACGCCGAAACGCTGCGGGTCTTTGACCCTGGAGAGGACAAAATGGCCGTTGGAGCGGCTGTCATGAAACGCCTTCACGAATTGTTGAATGCCTCCGACAATTACGTTATCTCCCAGATAAAAAACAAACGGATCTTTCTTGATGAAGTCCTGGGCCGATTGAACGGCATGCGCCAATCCTGCCGGTTTTTCCTGGAGTATATAGGAAATATGGGCGCCCCATCTCCTTCCGTCGCCTAAGGCGGTCTTTATTTCTTTCTCCGTCTCCGGATTGACAACGACCCCGATTTCGCAAATTCCCGCGGAGATCACCGCCTCAATGGCATAGTGAATCATCGGTTTGTTTGCAATCGGAATGAGGTGTTTGTTCTCCGTATGTGTAATAGGACGAAGCCGCGTTCCCCGTCCTCCTGCGGTGATCAATGCTTTCATATGCGAGCCAAAGCAGGGATTAACTCAGTGACGTTAATATCGAATGGACATGCTCTTGTATTTCCTTGAGGCGTTCCGGAGAGTCGGCTTCAAACCGCAATACCAGCGCCGGTTGGGTATTGGATGCCCGTATAAGCCCCCATCCGCCATCAAACATCACCCTCGCCCCGTCAAGGGCAATCGTTTTATATCTTGTGGAAAAATATTCCAAGCACCGTTTTACAACATTAAACTTCTTGTCGTCGGGACAATCCACCCGGATCTCAGGGGTCACAAAACTTTTTGGCAAGTCGACAAAATAGGAGGATAACGGTAATCCCCCCTTTGAAAGAATCTCTATCAATCTGCATGCCGCATAGATGGCGTCATCGTATCCAAAGTATCGGTCGGCAAAGAACAGGTGCCCGCTCATTTCTCCGGCAAGGAGGGCGCCCGTTTCTTTCATTTTTGCCTTGATTAACGAGTGGCCGGTTTTCCACATCAGCCCAACCCCGCCCTGCCTGGCCACTTCGTCATAAAAAATCTGGGAGGCCTTCACCTCGGAGATAACCGTCGCGCCCGGCTTTTCTTTCAGGATATCCTTCGCAAAAAGGAGTGTGAGCATATCCCCGAATAGAATGTTTCCTTTCTCGTCCACAGCACCGAGACGATCCGCATCGCCGTCAAAGGCCACCCCGACATCCGCCCCTTCCTTTCGAACCGACGCAATCAGATCGGAAAGATTCTCCGGAACCGTTGGATCAGGATGGTGATTTGGAAATCGTCCGTCCGGCTCACAATAAAGCGGAATGACGCTGCAACCGAGCCGTTTTAAAATATCAGGGGCAATCAGGGCGGCGGCGGCGTTGCCACAATCGACAACGACCTTTTTTGAAATGGGGCCAAAATGGCTTACAAAGAAATCAAGGTAAGTGGATAAGAAGTCTTTCGTAAACGTAACCTCTCCGGTCCCTTGTCGATAATCACGACGCTCCATGATAGAGCGAATCTCCTGAATCTGTGCGCCGAATAAACTCTGTTTCTCGAAACAGAGTTTAAACCCGTTGTATTCAGATGGGTTGTGACTTGCGGTAATCATGACACCGCCATCGACGGGGAGTTGAAACAGAGAAAAGTAGAGAACAGGCGTCGGGCAAAGCCCGATATCCACAACATGGACCCCGGTAGAGAGAAGCCCCGATAAAACGGCTTCCCGGAGCGCGGGGCTGCTTAATCGAACGTCGTAGCCGAGTGAAACTCTGCGGCCGCCTGCCATATAAAGCCATGAGCCAAACGCCTTCCCTATCTCGACAGCGGCCGCCTCGCTTAAATCCTTACCGTAAACGCCTCGAATATCATATTCTCTAAAAACAGACATGCTTAATGCGTGATCCTTCCATAGTCGTCGTCAAACCGTGTGATATCGTCTTCTCCAAGGTAATTGCCGTTTTGCACCTCTATAATCTGAAGCGGCTCATCGGTCGGATTTTCCAACCGGTGTTTTACCCCCATAGGGACAAACGTACTCTGGTTTGCGGAAATGGTGTAAACACTCTCGCCACAGGTCACACGGGCCGTCCCGGAAACAACCACCCAGTGCTCACTTCGCATCTTGTGGCTTTGCAGCGAAAGCCGCGATTGGGGATTTACCATGATTCGTTTGATTTTATATTCCTTTCCTTCTTCTAAAACGGTATAGGTTCCCCAGGCGCGGACAACCGTCCGATGAACCAGGTGCGCATCGTTCCCCTGCTGTTTTAGTACCTCCACCACTTTCTTGACATTTTGCGCCGCACCTTTTGCACAAACAAGGGTCGCGTCATCCGTATCCACAACAACCGTTTGTCCCAGTCCCACCACGGCCACCAATCTCTTACCCGCATAAACAATACTATCACGGGTATCAATACTGACCACATTGCCCGTCAGGATATTGCCATTGGCGTCTCTGGGAAGCACCTCGTCCAAGGCGTTCCAGGAACCGACATCTTCCCATCCCATATCAACGGGGATAATTGCCAGCCGCTTCGACTTTTCAAGGACCGCATAATCAATAGAAAGGGCCGGGAGTTGAGGATAAATCTTCCGAAGGGTCTCTTCTTCATGTTCTCCCCCAATGTGTGGTTCAATCTCCAGAAGACCTTCTGACAGCTGGGGGAAATACCGCTCAATCTCATTGAGAATCGTCGAGACTTTCCAAATAAAAATTCCGGCATTCCAATAAATATCATCTGTTTTAACAAGCTGTTCGGCAACCTCTCTGGCCGGTTTTTCAATAAAATGCAACACAGAGGCAGCCGGGCCCTCCTGAAGGGGTTCCCCTTTTTTTATATAACCGTAGGCGGTTTCGGGTCGGGTCGGTTTCGCTCCAAGTGTCACAAGATATTCCTTTTCGGCAAGCGTTCCTCCCAAACGGATGGTATCCGCAAAAACGTTGATATCCCGAATATAGTGATCTGCCGAGAGAACCGCCATGACCCCATCTTTGAATTTTTTTCGGAGGACAATGGCCGCCAGTCCGATTGCCGCAGCGGTATTCCTGCCGATCGGCTCAGAGATAAAACAGGGCATCGACTTGGGATCCAACTGGAGTTTAATCTGTTCTGCCTGTAAGGGGTTCGTTAAGATATAGAGCTGTTTCATTGGAATGAGATAGGTAATACGGGACAAGGTTGCCTGGATTAAAGATTGATTGCCGAAAATTTTGAGAAGCTGTTTTGGATAGGCCTCGCGACTCAACGGCCAAAACCGCGTTCCGCTTCCCCCAGCCAAGATGACGCCATACATGAACAACAACCTCCCAATAGAAACAGCACCTAATTGGCAGTATACACAAAAACAGGGCTCATGGGAATAATCTCTTAAATATCCAACAACATCGATCGAAATTTGTAAAAATGAGATTCCCTTGACCAGAGGGTCCCAATGAGAATCATATCCTTAAGGTAAGACCCTATCCCTTTGGAATGACACCCTCTTCACAAGAGCGATGAGAGACACCGGCAATTACTGAAAGTTCCCGGTAATATCTCTCTGCCACAAACCCCCATGTCAAATGACGAATGGCCGACTGAATGGACTCTGGAAGGTAGGCCTTCTGAAGGACTTTCAGCAGCGCTTCGGACAATATTTGAGGGTTTCCAGGTGGACAGACCATTCCGTTGTCCCTCGCTTCCGAGACAACTTCAGGAATTCCGCCGACGTTAGAAGCGACCACCGGACGGCCGCACGCCAACGCCTCTAACACCACATTGGGCAATCCTTCCTGTAAACTCGGCAGAACCAAGAGATCAGACGCCCCTATCCAGATTGGTATTTCATGGTGTCGTTTGGGGCCCTGGAAAAAAACGCAATCTGTTAAATTAAGACGTCGGACAAGGCGTTCTAAGTCACTCCGAAGGTCGCCCTCTCCAATCAAGAAAACCCTGCACGGAAACGAAGCCTTCTCTTTCATTAAGGCGATTGCGTGAAGAAGGTATTCTACGCCTTTTACCTTCACCAAATGACCCACAAATAAAACCGTCTTTTCCTGGGCCTCAATCGTCAGCCCCAGTTTTTGTCGGCAGACATCCCGTTCGGCTGGGGAAAACCGATTAAAGTCAATGCCACTCGGTATGACAACAATCTTGTTTTCCGGGACTCCCAACCGAACCATCTTCTGCTTAAGGGCAGCGCTTACCGCTGAAACACGATGCGCCGCCTTCAGGCAAAAGGCAATCTGTATTCTCTTTAAGTACTTCTCGGGAAACAGGTTGATATCACTTCCCAATCCCGTCACCATAATCGGAAGGCTTAAAATCTTTGCAGACCACAGGGAAGCAATCCCATCCGGATAGATCCAATGCGCATTGATGACATCAATTTTAAGAAGACGCGAAAGCCTGCGAATTAATCCAAAAATAGCCATAAAGACCAAAAAACTGTGGAGGGGGCCGGAAATTTTCGGGATGAGAAAATAGCGCGGATAATAGACCTTGATCCCGTTTATTTCTGAAGAACAGGGGACATCCGAAAACTTAGACCATTTTTGATATTTATTTAAAATACCCCATCGCGGGGCCCAAGGCAGCGGGGAAATAACCGTTACATTCCCCACTTTATGAAGTTCAGATGCGAGTTGCGCTGTAAAAATCCCCCGAGACGGATCCTTTACGTTTGGGAAAAGACTGGATACCAGTAAAATGTTAAGACGATGAGGCCGGGGGATGTCTTGCGCCATCTGCCATCATCCCAAAAAGGGATATACCTTTATTCTGATCGCTGTTCCTGGCAGCATCATCACCCTTGAGGTTTGACGTTTTCTTTGGGAGACATTCCCGCTTCAGTCGTATGAAGAATCGTGCCGCCGACACCGACGGTCCAACCGACGGTGGGGTCGACAAAAGCGGTATTAATCAGAAACTGTATGGTTCCCGATGTCTGCTGTCCCCATGTCTCGCCGCCGTCTTTCGTATGCAATATCGTCCCGCTTGCACCGACCGCCCACCCAGATTGTTCATCAATAAAGAAGAGACCTGCCAAAAATGAGAGGACACCGCTTTTTTGGAGGCGCCACGTTTTTCCGCTATCGGTCGTATGTAAAATGGTGCCGCTTGACCCAACAGCCCAGCCAATCTCCGGCCGAATAAAAAAGAGACGCTGGATATCTTTATCCGTATCCGTCATCTGCCGTTCCCAATGGCCTCCTCCATCTCCCGAGTAGAAGATATATCCTCCATATCCCGCAACCCAACCTTGCATCGCGTTCGCCCAAAACGTTGACGTGATCGTCACTGCGGGCTTAAACGTAAAAGGGGTCCAGTGTTCCCCCCCATCTACCGTCGAAAGAAGCATCCCCTTTGCTCCGGTCACCCAGCCATGCCGGCGATCATTAAAGAAAACCGACGTCAGATTTGTCGTCTGACCACTATTCTGACGCACCCACCTTTCTCCTCCGTTCGCCGTATGCAGAATGGTCCCCTTATCTCCCACCGCCCATCCTGTCTGGTCATCGACAAAATGGATCGATACCAAGAGGTGTTTTATCCCCGTTTCCTGTATGGACCAACGGATGCCGCCATCTTTCGTTCGAAGAACAACCCCCTTGTTCCCGCTAATCCAACCGTTCTTCTGATCCGTGAAAAAAAGCCCTCCGAGGGCAGAGGACACACCGCTCTCCTGAAGACGCCATCCACTTGGAGAGGTCATTTCGGACATAGGAGCCGATACCGGTTGGCACCCCCAAAAAGCCAGAAGAACCAAGAAAAGATAGCCTGGCACGGATTTGTTCATCTTGTTACGACGGCAGTTGAATCTTTCCCCAATCCTTTCCGGAATTAGGGCTACGGTAGAAACCATCGGTCGTCCCTGCAAAAAGCCTATCGTGGTCGAGTGGATGAATCGCCAACGTGGTGACTGACCTGGGCGATCCTGAAAGATACTGCCATTGAATTTCGGTATTCTCCTTTTTATAAATGCCATTGTTATCGCCCGCGTAAAGTATCTGGGGCCTTACGGGATCAACAGCCAGGGTCATGACGAAACCCGCCAAACCACCGTCCTGATAGGAACGCCAGCTCATCCCCTGATCCTCTGACGTAAAAACACCTTTATTGGTCCCGGCATACACCACTGCACCATCCATTAACTTCGTGGAAGTCGCCCCTCCGAAAACAATGGTGTTGACGGACCAACCTTTTGTCTCGGGGCCGACCAAGGCCCAGGTTTTCGCCCCGTCCGTCGTCCTGAATATCCCTTGGTTGGTTCCGGCCAGTATTACATTGCGATCTAACGGATCGAGCGCAAGGGCAATCACATACCGGTTTCCAACGCCCATGTTAGACGCCTGCCACTCGCCTCCGCCATCCACTGTTTTATAGATACCATGGTTTGTTCCAACATAAATCGTTTCAGCGACCACAGGATCGACGACAATGGTGTTGATGGCCTGGGTTCCTACATTATCGTCAAGACCCTTCGCGGACATGATCCAATTGCGACCGCCATCAATGCTGCGGTAGAGGCGATCCCCAAATGTTCCGGCATAAATGAGCGTTGGGATGGAAGGATTCACCGCAATGGATGAGATATTGTAACCGCTTAGCCCGCTGTCCGTTTTCTGAAAAACCGCTCCTCCATCGGTGCTTTTATAGAAACCACCTCCTGTCGTTCCGACATACATGATCTGAGGATTTTTATGATGAAACGCAATTGAGAGAACGGTCTGTCCCCGCCCACAACTAATAAACGAAAGAAACCCTATCCCAAGACAAATAAACTGTATGGTCTTCATACCGCGCCAATATGTTAGCATAAACGACTCCAGACCCTCTAGCCAAGAGGATATCACTTTACAAAATTCCTACCGCTGTTATTGGGAAGCTGCCTTGAGCCAGTTGCGAAATGGTTGACCTTCAAGACCTCATTATTGTTCCGACTATCGCTCCTGCTGTAAGTGCTTTGATCCAGTTCCCCAAAAACCAACTCCATGCAAGAGACAGAGGGATGGGCATATAACTGTAAGAGCCAAATCCCATTGATATACCCATAGCCAGACCAAAAAGAACTCCGAATTTGATGCCTGATACCAATGATTTTTGCTCGACCAGAAGACCATAAATTGCCACGAAGCAAATGGTGAACACCAACGTGACGAAAGACATGAGGGGCATGTTCATTTCATCCTTCGGTCGCCACAGATTGGCCGTAGCTTCATAGGTGGGCTGAAGAAGCACACCGTGAATAAGAAAATCCAAAATTGACCATGCGATAAATACCGCAATAACAGCAAAAGTTGCACGCTTTAGCATTTGCTTAGACGGTATCGCTGGCCCCGCCGTGCGACTACAGTCCACATCCGCCAACCGTTAGCAGCAGTTGATAGCGATTCGCTTTACCTCCCTATCCCGGAACCATATCGTGACTCGCAAGTCATCGCGACAAGCCTTTCGCACGATCTCCTCGATCCCTCGCAAACATGTTCTGAACCGACGGTCGCCGTCGCATGTCGCAATCACGAAACCCTCAAACTTACCGGAGCAGTCATAGAAGATGCGCGAGATCCTACCCGTGATCGAATCGAGTTTCTCGTATTCAGGCTCCGGCGGCGGCTCTGGTACGGGACGGCCCTCGCCGCTGGGAGACGGATGCGCCTGGTCCGGGTTGCCCCCGAAGCCGCGGACGCGATCTGCGATCTGGCCGAGATACCGAGCAAACACCGGCTTCCAACGATCACCGGCCGGGAATCGTACTGTCAATATGACGGAGCACGGACAAGAGCCTGAACTCCGCACCGAGCAATGCTGGCCCCGTGGATACAGGTATCGTGAGCTGAAAGCTGCCGATGATCCCACGCGTCTGCCCAGAGATCTGGTGGACGCTGACTCTGTACGTCTTTCCTCTGATCACAGTGGGCGGCAACTGGATAGAGAGCAAGCCGGCAATGTTCTGGTGGAGACCACCGGGAATGGGCAAGAATGAGACATCGCCGATCCGGAGCCGGACGGTGTGCGAGTCTACGCGCTCGAGAGTACCCGAAGCCATCAGCAGCGATGCAAAGCTCAGCAAGTCGTCTATATCGACCTGGGGCATAAAAACGGTTGCGATGCAGTCTCGCGGCAAGTCGCGCCAACGGATCATCAGCTCATCCGGCGCTCTGCGCTTGGCGATAGCTGCATAGGTGAAGGCGACATTTCCAACGGCTCCGGGAGTGGCGATCGCGTCGATCACTGGCTTGAATGGGCGGAAGGCGGATGGACGGTGCTCGAAGGTGTGCTGCACGATGTGGGAGGCTGCGTTGCCCGGGCTGTCCGATTCGACGATGGCAAGGTTTCTCTGCTCGAGGTTGTCGTTGTCGCCAGGCATGGCGCCCGGGGGGATCGGGTCTTCGGTGTAGTGGATTTCCGCCACGAGGCACTGGTGTTTGCCCCGGATCATGTCCTGGATGGGCGCCCGGTTGATATCGAGCCACATGCCAAAGTAGGCCATCACTTCCTGTGCGCCTGCGCCAACAAGCGTCTGCCTGTTGGGCGAGTCCGGCTGATTAGCGATGTCGGCTTCGGGTACACGCGCCTCGCCGAAACACGGAATGGAGGCCACGGCGCCGCCCACACGACCGAAGAGCGGCACGGCGTTGGGCCCATCGGTGGTTCGAGGGTATACCACCGTTCGATACTCGAGACTTGTCGCCGCAGTCGTGAAGAGCCGGAAAAAGACACGGACGTCGTCAGCTGCTTCACCCGCGGGGCGCGGAATCTCACCTTGGCGAAGGCATAGTTGTACACGGCCACGCCGCCGACCTGCGATGACAGATCCAGCTTGCTTGCTTCCTGATCGGTCTTCAGGTTCCTCACGAAGGGATGATCGGCCGGGTCGCCTGGCCAGTTGCGGAAAAGGTTGAGCACGCTGTTGAGGAAGTCGCATGGAGCGGTAGCCCCGGACCCTTGGGTGATCCCACGGAAGGACGCGCCCGCGGCGCGCTGCAGGACGCGGACGTCCATGCTGAGCCAATGTACCTACCCATCCCTCATATAGAGATTCTTCTTGTCGAAGAGAACTATGCGCCCTTGCGCCGAGTGGGCGCCGATCCTCGCCACGATATGGATGGTTCTCTGCTGATCGGCTAGCGGGAACTCGTTGAGGTTTGGAAACACGACGGCGAATACGAGCACGATGCGCTGGCCAAAACCCGTCGAGAATCACATAAAACGCGTCGTAGAACGTTGCGGGCTGACCGCCAGCCTGCAGCGCCTGAACCTCCGTGCGGGAGAAATGACTGCGATCCGTGATGACATACATGTCGCCGCCGACCCGGACAAACTTTGCGCGCTGGCACGGCTTGCCGTCGGTGGTTATGATCCAGAGCATGTATTCGCCGGGAGGGGCGATGTTGCCGTGCGGAGGCGCGGTCACGTGCAAGGTGTTGCCTTCCCGTGTGAATGGCAGGCCGACATAGCGCTGATCGACGTCGAAGGCGTGGGTTATAGACCCAGTTTCGCTTGTGTCCTAAGAAATGACCTGCGTGGTGCGCAACGCCGCCCGCGCCAAAAGCAGCCGTACCGCCGCCAACGAGCAGGCGCCCGTCCGCGAGGAAGGCGTGACCGGAGCAGAAGATGTCCGTAGCCGGGGACTGGACGTACTGGGGCGGTCCGTCCGTACGACATGAAGACCCTGCTGGCGTCGAATTCGCCCGAAGCGGCGAGCTCGCCGTCGTGCCGATCTCCGCCAAAGTAAAGGATCTCGCCGTCCCCATTGTCCGTGGGAATTAACACGGCGTGGATTGCTATCAGGTTGTTGAAAGACTCTCCTTTTTAAGGTTCAGAATAGATTCTGACATGGGATAATACCGAAAACTTTTCATTAAGGAGGTATTTATTCTCCATGCGAGGGATTCCCGACAGGCAGATGACCATGTTTTCGTCGGTTTCGCCCGAACAACGGGTTCTCCTGAATCATCCATCCGCAAGATCAAATCCCTGGCGGATGGGGAATTGACCCACTTGTCTGGGGTTTTAATAAGAGGTAGGCGAGCGCCGGGCGGCCGTCGATTCCCCCGGAAGCGGTGCTCAAATCACTGCTGCTGATCGC
>SBBT01000106.1 GCA_005239595.1 Candidatus Troglogloeales bacterium
CTGAAAAGCAGAAGGTTAAACTGGTCTATGGTCCCGCGAAACCCCATAAGGCTGGAGTTTTTGATATGCCAGGGGGGTCCGAGGTCTATTTAAATGCCTTTAGTCATCAGTTTGCACCCAATGAGATCAACGTCTTTAAGGGTGATACCATTCGTATTGTTTTGCAGAATATTGATGAAAAAGGCAATCTGATTGATAATCCTGATATTGTTCATGGCTTCACGGTAAATGGCTATGCGGATGTGACGCATGTCCTTGTCCCAAGAGGTGTAGCGGTGACCCTTGAATTTAAGGCGGATAAGAGCGGAAGCTTTGACTATTATTGCAGTAATTGGTGCGGGTCGGTGCACATGGAGATGAGGGGGAAGTTTAATGTTGAGTAGGGAGGGTTTTCGTATGGGAAGGATCGCCTTCTTTTTTGCTCTATTCCTTTCTGTTCTTATGGTGTCGGTATCTTCGTTTGCCGCGGACAAAAAAGAGTTTATGACCGCGGATCAGTTCCTCTCATTGCAGGAATTTAAAGGGAGGCCCGTCCTTAAGAGGGGAGATCCTGCGCGGGGGAGAAAACTTTATGCCATGTATTGTACGGTATGTCACGGGATGAAGGGGGATGGGCAGGGACAGCTTGCAGGCTTGCTTGATCCAAAGCCCAGGAACCACACGGATGGAAAAGGGACGCGGCCGGGGGATGGGATGAATGACCGGACCGATGAGCAGCTCTTTAATGCGATTACCAAGGGCGGTCAAGGAATTAAAAAGTCGGTGAACATGCCGGCATGGAGTCATATTATTTCCGAAGAAAACAGGTGGGATCTTGTTGCTTATTTGAGGACGATTGCTGTCCCTCCATACGTTCCAAAGTAGGGTGTGTGGTTGGTCTCTCTCCATTAGGATTTTCCTTAACAGGATGTTCGAAAATATCGTTCTTGTTTCGATGTGAGCGTGGGCTGTTTTTTAAAGCCATTGTGTCGCACAGCAATGGCTGTGTTAGAGGAAAGTAGATTGCTAAAAAAAGTGGTTTTCGCTCTTGTCGCTTTTATTTTCTGTCAGATTTTTCTGGTCCCCTCCTTTTCTTCTGGCGCTACCATGGGTGAAAACGGATTGGCCTCAGAGAGAGAGCCGCTTGAAGGAAAACATCTCTACAAACATTATTGCGCCGTGTGCCACGGCATTTCCGGTAAGGGCAACGGCGTAAATGCTCCAAACCTCGATCCCCATCCCTCTGATCTTACGGGTAGTGAAGTCGCCAGTCTTTCCGATCAGGAGATCTATGAGGTGATTGAAAAGGGTGGAGCGGCTGTTGACCTTTCGGCGGCCATGCCTCCCTGGGGGAAGACCTTCTCAAAAAATCAAATTGCAAGTTTAGTGGTGTATGTCCGTTCTCTCTCCAAGAAGAGTTCGGCCGCTGTCGAGACGGTTCGTTTTTCAGACTTAAAGCGAGAAGAAAATGCCGATTGCTCGATTTGCCATGTCAAGTTTAAGGGGGAGCCGATTGCGCCCAACCTTGGCCACGAAGGGAGTAAGCTGCATCGAAAGTGGCTTTACCAGTTTCTGAAGGAGCCGACAAAGGTGCGGCCTGTCGGATTTATTCCCCTGACGAAGGCCAGAATGCCGAACTTTTATTTTTCGGATGATGAGGCGGCTGCGGTCACAGAATTTTTAATGGCACAGAAAGACAAGGGGATATCGGAAAAGGAGATGAATGGAGTCGGATTGTCTAGATTGTCTAATCCGTCGGAGATCGAAAAGGGAAGGGTCCTCTTTGTTGATAAGTATGCATGTGACGCCTGTCATCAAACAGGGGGACAGGGGGGCGGAATTGTAGGGCCGAATCTGTCGGAGGTTGCAGGCCGTCTTCGCCCGGAATGGATGTTCTTTTGGTTGAAAAACCCCCAGGCAATTCGATCCGATTCTCCCATGCCGAATTTTGGGATTTCTGATAGCGAGATCGTCTCCTTATCTGCCTATATTTTAAGTCTTGGAAAGGAGGCGCCAAAGGAAGAACCTTTGTTAATTTCGGTGAATGAGGCCCTTTATAAAAAAGGGGAAAAACTTGTGAAAGAAAAAAACTGTGTTTACTGCCATACGCTTAATAGTTTTAATAGCCAACTAAGAAAGGTGGAGCGATGATAATGAAGTGGGGGTATGTTGTAGTTCTAATCATCACGGTGTTATTGGGGCCTGGATTTACCTATGCGGATGAGGAGGAAAGCATGAAGCCTGTCCCAAAGGCCTATGCCGGAAAGCATATGCCAAAGGGATGGTGGATGGATGCAAAAGTCATTGCAGAGGGAAAAAAGATATTTGAAACAACTCATTTAGAGTTTGATTACAAAGGGAAAAAGGAGCAGGTCAAGGATGGTTGTTCCACCTGCCATGCAATTGATCCGGCAAAGGATCGTCCCAAGCAAAGGGGCGCGCGCGATTTCAGGAGTGCAGAGAAGATGCATCAGTTCTCCGACAGTTATTGGTTTTGGAGAATCTCTGAAGGGGTACCAAAGACCAAAATGCCTGCATGGAAAGATAAGCTTTCTGAAGAAGAACGTTGGAAGGTGATAGCTTATGAGCATACGTGGTCTCATGGTAATCAGCCGGCCGAACATGCACATAAAGAGATTAAGGTCTTAGTCGAACCGTAACGGATTGTAAGCAGGCCGTTTAGCTCTTGTCTTGTTATTGTGAAGGTTGGGTTTTCATGAGGGGCTTGGGATTATTTCTAGCAAAGGCGAGGTCGGTTTTCCATGGAGGGTGGGTCTCCTTTCTTACGGTAGCCTTTCTTCTGGTTGCGTCGGTTGCATTTGGTCAGGAGATAATCACCAGCGATTATCGTGATATCCCTTGGATCGGGAGCCGGAATGCCGTCTGGATTATTGCCCAGGTGCATCTCCTGTTCGCCGGTTTTGTGCTTGGGGTTCCGATCTTTTCGTGGATCTGCGAGGTCATTGGCTATAAAACAGGAGATCAGCGGTACGACAAACTTGCGAAGGAGTTCACAAAACTCCTGACGGCCTCGTTCGGGACGACCGCGATGTTTGGCGGTATCCTTGTTTTTCTCTTTGTCAGCCTCTATCCCAAGTTTTTTAACTACCTCTCCGAGGTTTTCTATCCGACCTATTTTGTTTATGTGGCCCTCTTCGTTGTCGAAACCTTCGTCCTTTATCTCTACTGGTATGGCTGGGATGCGATGAAATCAAAGAAGAAGCTGCATCTCTTCTTGGGATTTCTCCTGAACGTGATCGGTTTCTTTATTATGATCGTCTCGGACGCCTGGCTTTCTTTCCAGGCAAGCCCTGTGGTGTTGGCGGAGGATTTGAAGGGATGGCCTCGTCTTTGGGCAGCCATTCATAATCCAACCTGGAATCCGGTTAATATTCACCGAATCATCGGAAATGTCGTCTTTGGCGGATTTGTCTGTGGGGCCTACGCGGGGGTTAAGTTCCTGGGGGCAAAGACACCGGAGGAGCGAGAGCACTACGACTGGATGGGTTATGTCGGGAACTTTATCGGCATTTTTGGTCTCCTGCCTCTCCCCTTTGCCGGATATTGGTTGATGCGGGAAATCTACGAATATAACCAGCAGATGGGAATTACCCTGATGGGGGGGTTTTTATCTTGGCTCTTCATTCTCCAGGCGATTCTCATCGGGACATTGTTTCTCGGCGCGAACTACTATCTTTGGCAGGGACTTTTAAATCGTACGGAAGGGGGAATTAAATACAAAAAATACATCACGGTGATGTTGGTTGTTCTTCTGGCCTGTTTTATGGTCTGGATGACCCCACACTCCCTGGTAGCGAGTGTTGAAGAGGCGAGAAAGATGGGCGGTACGCATCATCCCCTCTTGGGTGTGTTTGGTGTTATGTCGGCAAAGTTGACCGTCGTTAACATTATGATTCTCACCTCCTTTATCAGCTTTCTTCTATATTGGCGTGCCAATCAAGAGGTGACGGTTTCTTGGGCGAAGGGTGTGCGTGTTGTTGAGGTCCTCCTTTTTGCTGTGGTGATTGTAGGCGTTATCTGGCTGGGGGTTTATGGTTACTTTGTCCCTGCGGTTGTTCGTGTAAACATCCTGTCTGTGGCTCAGGTGCTTTCCGTCCTCTTTGTTTTGGTGACCGTCTCCATCATGACGGCGTTGATGCTAAAGAATGCGAGGATGACCGGCGTCATGAAGTGGGGGAATATGACATCGAGCTCCCAATACGCCCTGGTGCTCAATGCGGTGGTGGTTGTCCTGCTGATGACGATGATGGGGTATGCCCGGTCGGCCTCCCGTGTTCACTGGCATATCTACGGTGTGATGCGGGACAATTCTCCTTACGCCTTTACGCCCGCCTTGGGTAGTGCCGCGACGATGATGTCGATCTCCGCCCTTGTTTTTGGGCTCTTCGTTGTTTTTATCTTCTGGGTGGTCTCGCTGCCGGACAAGAAGGCAAAGGAAGAAAAGGCTACGGCAGAAGGGAAGGTTCTTGTAGAAGAAGGGGCAGGCTATTTCAGAAAGGCAGCCGGTTTTGTCGGCGTGGTTTTAGTCGCCTATACCGCGATCGCCTATTCACTTCCTCAAACCGTCTCTCTTCCGCCCACGGAAGAAAAACTCAATGTCGCGACGATTGCCAACGAGAAGGATCTGGTAAAGATCGGGAGCAAAATTTTCTATGGCAAGGGTCAATGCGCCCTCTGTCATACAATTGGGGGTGAGGCAGTAGGACGCTGTCCTAATCTCGAAGGGGCGGGTCGTCGTCTAACCAGGGAATTTATTTATGAGACGCTTACGAAGCCTTCCGCCTATATCAAGCTAGATTTTGATCAAGTGGAACCAAAACGGTTTGCGGCCCAGATGCCGACGATCAATAAGCCGCCGATCGGTCTGTCGGAACAGGAACTTTTAACCGTGATTTCGTTTGTTCAGAGCCAGGGGGGTAAAGTGACGGTCCATCCATCGGAGTTAGAGATGGGGGCGGAGGCCGCAGTTCCGGCTCAAATAGAGCCCTCTAAAACAGGAGAGGCGCAGTCGTCCTGATCGGTTTTCAAGTTGTTTTTGTCTCTATTCTTTAAGTTAGTAAAGGAATTTCTTTGGAGTTGAAAGGTAAGGGAGTCCATCCGGGGATAAGGGTTGCCGTCGCCCTTTCCGTGTTTTATCTTTTCATGAAGTTTGCCATTTCTCCTCCCCTGCCGTTTAGCCTCATCTTTATGTATATGGCCCTGGCTATCGCAGGTTCTGCGATCTATCTTGCCCTTTTTTCCGATATTAAAGAGGCAGTGGTCGATCCTCTGTTTTCCTTTCTGGGCGGAGGAATGGAAGGGGGTCTTGCCAAAGGGGGGCGTTATGTGGTCTTGGTGGCCGTGCCGATGTTCGTCTGGTTTGGTTCCTATCAGAAGATGGGGGCTTCCACGGAGGCGCCTCTTGGCCAACGGGTGATTCATCCGGCACCGCCAGGCGAGTTTGCCGGTTTATATAACCCCTATCGGACAGAGGGAGAGGCGGGGAAAGCGGAATTCCTTAAGTCTGTGGAGGAGGGGAAAGAGGTTTATTTCAAGAACTGTGTTTTTTGTCATGGCGACCTTTTGGATGGAAAAGGGATTTTTTCACATGGATTAAATCCTGCGCCGGCAGATTTTCAGGATCCAGGGACGATTGCGATGCTTCAGGAGTCGTTTCTGTTTTGGAGAATCAGCACGGGTGGAATTGGACTTCCGCAGGAATCGACCCCTTGGGATTCTGCCATGCCCCGTTGGGAAACAATGCTCTCAGAGGCAGAGCGGTGGAAGGTGATTTTGTTCCTTTATGAATACACGGGTCGCGCCCCGAGGACATGGGAGTAAGATGGGTTCCATGCTGGTAAATATAGGCCGGATCTTTGTGGTGATGCTTATCCTGCTCTGGTCTTCTCCCGCCTCTTTGCAAGAGGGAGAAGGGGAAGCAAAGAAGCCTTCCGGAGTTGCTTCTGATCTTGACGCTGGAAAGCACATCTACGAAAAACGCTGCTCTCATTGTCATGGGATAGAGGGAAGGGGAGATGGAGTAGCGGCAGATCGTTTTCGTCCCAGGCCGGCTAATTTTGCCAGGGCGAAGTATAAATATGCCTCTACCGAAAAAGACGAGCTTCCAACAGATGAAGACCTTTTAAAGACGGTGAGCAAAGGGCTTCCCGGCACGGGAATGCCGGCTTGGGAAAGTGTTTTGTCTGAAAAAGAGCGGATGCAGGTCGTGCAATATATCAAGGCGTTTTCCGATAAGTTTGCCGAAGCGGGTGCCCCTCCAAAGAAGATTGATTTTGGCAAGAAGATTCCTTTCTCAAAAGAAAGTGTGGAACAGGGAAAGGAGCTCTTTTTTAAAAAAGCAGAGTGCAACCGGTGCCATGGAGATGAAGGGCGGGCCGATGGAAAGAATGCGGCGGAGCTGCCAGTTTGGCCCAGGAATTTAACGAAGGGCTGGACCTTTAGACGAAGCAATGATCCAGAGGAGATTTTTCAGCGGATCAGCCGTGGTATTATAGTGATGCCCTCTTTTGCCAAGGGCGAGAATGTGGAGACGACAGAAGAAGAGCGCTGGCACATTGCGAACTATGTCCATTCTTTATCCCAATATAAGGGGAAGCCGGAGTGGAAGGTTACCCTGATTGCAAAGAAGATCGAGGGGGAGGTCCCTTCTGACCCGGATGACTTGCGTTGGGGCAGTCAGGAGATGCACGGTTTCCCGTTGGTTGGGCAGGTGACGGTAGAGCCGAGGATGTTTACTCCGACGGTCGATATGGTGACGGCCAAGGCGGTGTACAACGACAAGGCGGTTTCCTTTTTGGTGGTTTGGGATGATCCGACCCATAGTGTGGCGGGTGCGATGGCATCTGAGGAGGTTTCTGGAGAAGTTTCTGATACATCCTCTGAGGGAGCTAAAGGGGAAGCAAGTCCGGTCTATGATGATGCGGTGGCGATGCAATTCCCGGCAAAAATGCCGGAGGGGGCGCAAAAACCCTACTTTGTTATGGGAGACCTGGAACATGCGACCTATTTGGCCAAATGGGATTCAGGGGCAGGCCGTGTTGTAGAAATGAGTGCCAATGGTCAAGATCGCGTTGTTGTCCAGGAGGCCTCACAATTTAGTGGAAAAGGGGTTTACAAGAATGGCCAGTATCGGGTTGTGTTCACAAGGCCTTTGACTGCTGTCGATAAAGAGACTGATATTCCATTTGTCCCTGGAGAATTCATCCCGATCGCGTTTACTGCCTGGGACGGATCCAATGGAGAGAAGGAAGGGATGCGGTCTTTGTCCGCATGGTACCATCTTCTTCTTGAGCTTCCTACGCCTCCTGAACGGTATATCTACCCGACGGTCTTGGCTGTTTTAGTGATTGGTCTGGAGTTTTGGATAGCAAGAAAATATAAAAATGGGAATGCTCATTCCGGAAAGGGTAAGACAGGTAACTAGAATGGGAAAGAGGTTGCAATTATATTTGTTTCCGGTTATCATCTCTCTCCTCTTTTCGTTGAATGGTTGTTCATCGTTATTTGGCGATAAGCATGTCTCTGCAGGAAGAAAGCTGTTTAATCGGTTCTGCACTCCTTGTCATGGAGAAGGTGGAGCGGGAGATGGCTACAATGCCAAAAATCTGGATCCCCATGCGCGAGATTTAACTGATTCAAAAGAAGATTACATGGCGAAACTGTCAAACGAAGAGATATATGAAGTGATCGAGAAAGGGGGAAGAGGCGTCGATATCTCTCCCTTGATGCCGTCTTGGGGAAAGGTCTTTTCTGAAGAAGAGATATGGTCTCTGGTGGCCTATACCAGAACGCTTCATCCGTACAAGGGAGAGAAGGTTAATTTTAATAAGGCTTACCAGACTGTGCGGACAAAGAATCCTTCCGTTAAAGAGGATGAATTTGACAAGCTGATGCAAGAGAAAGTTGTTGATGATGAGGTTCAGGAAGAGTTTGTTGGCCGAGGGAGGGAGATTTTTGACGATTTTGGTTGTGTGGCGTGTCATAAGGTAGGTGAAAAAGGAGGGGTGTTGGGTCCGGATTTGACGCGGGTTGGTTTTATGCTCCAGCCGCAATTTATTTTTAGATGGGTGAAGAATCCCCAGTCATTTAAACCGGAGACCAGAATGCCAAACCTGGGGTTAGAGGATGAGGATGCGTTGGCTATAACCCTCTATCTCTCAACGCTTAAGGGAATGGCTGTGGTAAAAACGGATGTAAAAGAGTGAGGTTCTAATATGGGCACAGAAGAAAAGAGAAGAAGACAAGGGAGAGTGTCCAGAATTGTTCCGTGGACTGGGACAAAAGGGGTCTTGTTTCTAGCGGCTTTCTTCGTCATGGCTGCGTCGCTTGCCTTCGCACAGGAGAATGTCGCATCGGCGGTTGAGTATCGTGACATTCCTTACATCGGAAGCCGCAATGCAGTCTGGATTATTGCGCAGCTCCATATCCTGTTTGCCGGGTTTGTTCTCGGGGTTCCGATGTTTGCGTTGACCTGCGAGTATATCGGCTACCGTACCAAGGATGTGCGATATGACAAACTTGCGAAGGAATTTACAAAGCTTTTAACGTCGGCCTTTGGAACGACGGCTACATTCGGGGCGATTCTCTTTCTCCTTCTGGTGGGAATGTACCCGAAACTGGTTAACTACTTAACCAATATCTTCTTCCCGACCTATATCATTTATGCGGCTCTCTTCATTTTCGAGACGGTGGTTCTCTATATCTATTCCTATGGCTGGGATTATATGGCCGAACGAAAGAAGCTCCATCTCTTTTTGGGATTTCTTCTCAATCTCGTCGGGATTGGAATTATGTACACCGCCGATGCCTGGCTTTCCTTCCAGGCGAGCCCCGTTGTCTTAAGTGAAAATATGCCGTATTGGCAACGGCTCTGGGCGGCGGTAAATAATCCGACGTGGAACCCGGTGAACATCCACCGCATCATTGGGAATATCGTCTTGGGTGGCTTTATGTGTGGGGCCTATGCCGCAATTCGCTATCTGGGTGCCAAGACAAAAGAGGAAAAAGAGCATTATGACTGGATGGGATATATTGGAAACTTTATCGGGGTATTTGGGCTGCTTCCACTTCCCTTTGCCGGCTATTGGCTGATGCGCGAGGTTTATGAATATAACCAGCAGATGGGGATTACCCTGATGGGGGGGATTCTCTCCTGGCTCTTTATCCTTCAGGCGATCCAGATTGGCGTTCTTTTTATTGGGGCGAATTATTATTTCTGGCAGGGACTGGCCTATCGCACCAGCAGCGGTCCGAAATACAAAAAATACATATTAATGATGTTAGTGGCGCTGGTCGGCTGTTTCTCGGTATGGCTGACCCCGCACTCTTTGGTGGCCAGTATCAGCGAGGCCCGGGCGATGGGAGGGACACATCATCCTGTCCTGGGGGTTTTTGGCGTGATGTCGGCAAAGTTAACTGTCGTTAACCTGATGATTTTGACCACCTTTATCAGCTTCCTTCTTTACTGGCGGGCGGACAAGGAGGAAACGGTCTCCTGGGCGAAGGCAGGACGGATTGTTCAGTACATCCTCTTTGGAGTGGCAATTGTGGTGGTGATCTGGCTGGGGATTTACGGTTATTATGTTCCAGCGGTATTCCGTGTGAAGGTCCTCTCCACGGCCCAGGTGTTGACCGTTCTCTTTGTCTTGATTTCTGCGACGGTCCTGACCGCTCTTTCTCTCAAGAGTGCCAGGGCGACGGGTCAGATGAAGTGGGGGGTGATGCCGGCACGATCGCAGTACGCACTGATCCTAAACGGTTTAATGGTGGTCTTAATCATGACGCTGATGGGATATGTCCGATCGGGGTCTCGGGTTCACTTTCATATCTATGGGGTGATGCGGGATACCTCCCCTTATGCCTATACCCCGACGGTCGGTTATGCGGCGATCATTATGTCGACCAGCACATTTCTCTTTTGTCTGATAACGATGTTTATATTTTGGGTTGCGGGTCTGCCGGATAAAGCGGCCAAAAAGAAAGAGATGGTGTCGAGCGGAGCTGTTCCTATGGGTGAGCCTGTTGGTGTGGCAGGAGACAAGGATTAATCGATGCACGTGATGCGTGTCCTTTTGTTTATCTTTGGAATTCTGGCGGGGTTTTCCTATATTGCCCTTTCGATTCCTCAGGAGGTGAGTATACCTCCGACAGAGGAAAAGTTCGATGCCGCAAAGGTTCAGACCAAGGCCGATGTGGTTGAGATTGGCCAGAAGATCTTTTTCGGAAAGGGGCAATGCGCCCTCTGTCACGATCTGGGCGGGGCTGGTGCGGCGGGGCGCTGTCCGAACCTCGAAGGGATTGGCGGCAAATTGACGAGGGAATTCGAGTATGAGACCTATACCAATCCTGAAGCCTTTGTTTATTTGGACTATACCGGGCATCAACCCAAGCGGTTTGCCGCAAGGATGCCGCCTATCAACAAACCACCGATCGGTCTGACCGAACCAGAGATGCTGACGGTTTTTGCGTTCCTGCAAAATCAGTCCGGTTTTGTGGAGGTTGAACCAGCGGAAATTATTGCCTTGTCGGGCGGCGGGACACCCATTACCGGAAACACGGAGGGGGGCAAGGCCGTCTATGAAAAAATGTCCTGCGCCGGTTGTCATAAGATCGGGGCGGAACCGGGAGGAGAAGAGGGGCCTGATTTGGAAAAGGCTATTTTAAGTGGCGATGCTGCGGGGTTGCGAAAAGCTGTTTTTGAAGAAAAACGGCATGAAAAATACGACGAAAAAATGACGGTCAAGGAGATGAATGATTTAATTTCATATCTATTGAGTCTAAAACCGTCTGGAGAAAGGGCTTAAGGATGGAAAAGCCGAAATCACGTTTATTGTCGGTTGTCGGGGTGGTCTGGGTTGGCGTCTACCTTTTTATAAAATTTGCCATTAAACCGCCCCTGCCGTCTAGCCTGATCTTTATGTATATGTCGCTGGTAACGGTTGCCATCCTTCTATTTGTGACGGTGTTTGAAGAGGACAAAGAGGCCTTTTGGGGCCCGATCAGGGACTTTATTCAGGGCAATGAAGGTGAGAATTCAGGAAGAAAGGTGGGGCGCGCGGCGGTTTTTGTCCTGATTCCGATGCTTTTTGGATTCCAGACGTTTAAGCGGGTGACTCCCAGCCTTGAACCTCCTTTTGAACAGCGGGTGGTCCATCCGGCACCGCCTACGGAGTTTGTCGGCCTGTATAACCCTTTCCGTGAAGATGAGGAGCATTTAAAAGAAAATATCAAGCAGGGGGGAGAGATCTTTTTTAAGAACTGTTTTGTCTGTCATGGAGATAAGTTAGATGGAAATGGTCTTTTTGCCCATGGGTTTAACTTAAGGCCGGCAAACTTTGCGGATGCGACTACGATTTCAATGTTGCAGGAGGCGTTTGTCTTCTGGCGGGTTAGCAAAGGAGGAATTGGATTGCCGGAGGAGTCTACTCCTTGGAGTTCCGCCATGCCCCGATGGGAGGCGATGCTTTCAGAAGAGGAACGATGGAAGGTTATTCTCTTTTTGTATGACTATACCGGGTATAAACCGCGGACTTGGGATTAGTGTAATGTCTAATGTTTTCTATGAATTTGAGATAGTGAAATCTAAAATGTGGATGATTTTTCTCGCAATTTTCTTCTTTCTCTGTCCGTCCGCCTTTGCGGATGAAGCTCCGAAGACATCAGCCTCTGCCGGGGCGTCGGGTGATATTGAAGCGGGCAAGGTTGTTTATGAAAAACGGTGTATCTATTGCCATGGTGAGACGGGTGCTGGAGATGGTCCTGCATCAGAGAAGCTCGATCCCAAGCCGCGCGACTTTACGATGGGTCTCTATAAATATCGCACCACGGTTTCCGGACAGCTCCCCACTGACGAAGACCTCTTTAAGGTTGTCTCGAAGGGCCTTCCTGGTACCGGAATGCCGCCTTGGGGTGATCCACGTGAGTTTCAAATCACGGAGCAGGAGCGGCGGCAGGTGATTCAGTATATCAAGACGTTTTCCGGGAAATTCGCACGACAAAAGGATCCGCTAGAGGTGGTTGAGATAGGGAAGGAGATTCCCTCTAGTAAAGAGAGCATCGAAAAGGGGCGGGCCTTATTTAAAGAGATGGAGTGTTTTAAGTGCCATGGCAATGAAGGCCGGGGAGATGGACCGTCCGCGCCGGAGTTGACGGACGATAAGGGGGATCCCATCCGTCCGAGAAACCTCACGAAGAACTGGCATTTCAGAGGGGGAGGTGAGGCAAAAGATATTTATATGCGTATTAATACGGGTTTGAATGGTACTCCGATGCCGTCATTTAAAGACAGCCTGGACAATGAAAAGAGCTGGCATCTCGCCAACTACGTCCGCTCTCTTTCTCCTGAAAAACATCCTGAATTGGATGTGGTCATCAAGGCAAAAAAGATAGAGGGGGAGATTCCTTCCGATCCTTCCGACCCTGCCTGGAGGGAAGATGAGGCGAGTTGGTTCCCATTGGTCGGCCAGGTTATTCGAGAGCCGAGACATTTTACGCCAACCGTGCGGGATATCTTTGTAAAGGCCCTCTACAATGCGAAAGAAATAGGGTTTATGTTGGAGTGGGACGATCCGAGCATAAGCAAGTTTAGCGAGGAGGCCGGAACATTTGAGGATCAGGTGGCGATTCAGTTTCCAGTGGAACTCTATCCAGGCTCAAAGAAACCTTATTTCTTAATGGGGGACGAGAAGAAACCGGTTAACCTCTGGACATGGAAGACCGAGTTGAACCTTTTTGTAGAGAGCAATGCCAGCGGGATTGACAAAGAGCGAGAGCAGGAAAAAGAGAGCCAGGGGGTTTCGGGACGGGGGGGGTATTTGGATGGCCGGTATCAGGTGGTGATGAAACGGTCTCTTGCAACGCCCGACTTGAAGAATGATATCCAGTTCCAGTCGGGGAAGTTCGTTCCTGTCGTCTTTTATGCGTGGGATGGTACAAATGGAGAGGCCAAGAGTAAGCGGGCGATCTCTCATTGGTATTTTGTTTTGATCGAACCTGAAACTCCAAAAACGGTCTATATCTATCCGCCGTTAGTTATTTTGGTGGTGTTCGGTTTGGAATTATTTCTTCGGAAAAAGTTACGCCGGGAGAATGGGCTAAAGAAAGAATAAGGGTACAGGTCTCATTACTTAAAATTAGGGAGGATCGATGAACAGGAATATGAAGCGGGCTGGTTTTGTGGTAGGGGCGTTTGGATCCTTTATCTTAGGTGTTGTTCCGGTTTTGGCGGCGGAAGGGTCTCTTTCTGGAGAGATTAAGCTTTCTGGTAGCGCGCCGGAACTAAAGAAAATTGAAGTTACAAAAGACCAGGAGGTTTGTGGCAAGGATCGCATGCCTGAAACGCTTCTTCTCTCAAAAAGTAAAGGGGTTGCCAATGCCGTGGTGATTATCAAGGATGTAAAGGGAAAAAAGCTCGACGTACCGGCGAAAAACCTGGAGTTTACTCAAAAAGAATGCCGGTTTGTTCCTCATGTTTTAACGATTCCGGTTGGAGCTGCCATCGATATCCTTAATAAGGATCCCATTACCCATAATATTCACACTTTTCCGATAGAAAATGCACCGATCAATAAAGCCCAGCCGAAGAGTTTGCCCAAGATTACCTCTCCAAAGTTTGAGGTTCCTGAGATTATCAAGGTGCAGTGCGATATCCACAGGGGGCTGATGAGCGCTTGGTTTGTCGTGGCGGATAATCCTTATACCGCGGTGACGGATGCCGATGGGAGGTTTAAGATCGCGGCCATTCCTGATGGGACGTATAAGGTTGAGATCTGGCATGAACTTTTGATGAAGCAGACGAAGGAGATCACAATTAAAGGTGGCCAGGAGGCAAAGTTGGATGTTGCCTTGGAGGCCAAAAAATAAGACCTCTAGGCGGTAGAGACCAGAAGAGGTCTTTGTTTTAAGGAGGGGGAGATGGGTTTTCTAGAAAATAGGTTAGGGGAGAAGAAGGGCTGGGTCAGAAAATATGCGGTGGCCTATCTGGTAATAATTGCCGCCCTCTTGATCTCTGCGCCGCTCTTTGCAGCAATCGATGGAACGGTTATCAAGGAGGAGTATCGGACCTTTATGGGCATCAATTCCAGAAATGTCATCTGGTTTATTGCCGAGGTTCATCTCATGTTTGGGGCCTTTGTGTTGGGAGTGCCCATCTTCGCAGTGACCTTGGAGGCGATTGGGGCAAAAACGAAAGACAAACGCTATGACCGCCTTGCCTATGAGTTCACAAAACTTCTCTCGGGAGCGTTTTCAACCACGGCTGCTTTAGGAGGGCTTTTAGCGTTTTCCCTGTTTGGGCTTTATCCAAAGTTTATGGCCTATATGGCAAACGTTTTCCACGATGTCTTTTATGTGTATGCCCTGATCTTCTTCCTGGAGTCGTTTACCCTCTATCTCTATTACTATCTGTGGGATTCGATGCAGACGAAGAAGTGGTTGCATATCTGGCTGGGGGTACTGCTGAATGTCTGGGGCCTGGTTTTAATGGCGGTTGCAAATACCTGGGCGGGATTTATGATGAGCCCGGTTGGCATTGACAAGGAAACCAATGCCTTTATTGGAACGGTCGGGCAGGCGATGACATCTCCTCTCTGGCATCCGATTAATGTGCACCGAATCCTGGGAAACGTTGCCTTTGGAGGATTTATCGGCGGGGCCTATGCGGCGGTGAGGTATCTGGGTGCTTCCACGCGGGAAGATCGGTGCCACTATGATTGGATGGGCTATATCAGCAATTTTATCGGTGTGGCTGGCCTGATTCCGCTTCCCTTTGCCGGTTACTGGATGGGGCGGGAAGTCTATAGCGTGAGTTCCGTAATGGGGAACAACATGATGGGAGGTGCTTTCTCCTGGACATTTATCCTGCAGGCGATTCTGGTGGGAACCCTGTTTATCGGAAGTAACTATTATCTCTGGATTGGGATGGAACGAATTCCAGGATCTGAACGATATAGCAGATATATTAAATTTATTGAAGGGATTATCCTGGTCTGCTTTGCAATCTGGCTGACGCCTCATAACCTGCCGTTGAATGCCGAAGAGCAGGTCCTGCTGGGCGGCCAGTATCACCCGACGTTTAAGTTTCTGGGTCTGATGTCGGCAAAGAACGCGGTGATCAATTTTATTATCCTTTCGACCTTTTTTAGCTTCCTTCTCTATCGGCGCGCCAATAAAATGGATGGGATCCCATTTTCAGAACAAGGGCAAAAGGCAAAGGTTGTCTTATGTAGTGTGGGAGGTATTTGTGTCCTGATTATGGGATGGTATGCGAATTTTCTCTTTAACGCCGATCCGGTGATGTTTGATCTTCCCTCTGACCGGGCGAAATATTTTAAGCTTCCAGCGGCTCTCTTGACGTTGCAAATTTTTATGGTCTTTGTGGCCGTTGGCTTGACCTTCAAGAATAAGGGAAAATTGGGACAGGCCCTCTACCTTGGCGTTGCAGTTTTTTCGATTACGTTTGTGATGGGGGTTTACGGGTTTATCGTTATGGCTGTGGCCAATCCGCTTCTTCGGAATATTGCCTTTACCCAGTGGTCGATGATGATGACCTGTCTGCTCCTTGTTTCGACCATTGATGTCTATCTTTTTAAGGGGGCAAAAGAATATGGCGCGATCGAGTGGGGCAAAATGCCTGATCGTGCACAATATGTTTTGATCCTCCTTTGCATTGCCATTGTGTTGAACATCGGATTGATGGGTTTTATTCGATCGGGGCTTCGTGAAGATTGGCATATCTACGGCGTTTTGCGCGACACCTCTCAATGGAGTTTTACTCCAACCAATGCGACGATGGCAAAGATGGTGAGTGCCTGTCTGGTCACGTTCTTGGGAGTGGTCTCCTTCCTTTTCTGGTTAACCGGAAAAGGGGGGCATGAGCATGAAGGTGATGGTGGCAAAAAACTTAAGGCAGTGGAGAAAGCGGAGGATGAGGTTGGGGTACTTGGGTTAGCGCCGTCGGTTCCCGTTGGCGGAATGCGGATGGGTGTGACTGATCTGCCTGGTGGTTTTTCAGCGCATGAACGAAGAGGGGAGGTTTAGCGTCTCGTGGAAGAACAGACAAATAAAAGTGGGGCGCAACGGGCATTTATCCGATCCGTTGTTTTTGTGTTAACAGTTCTGGTTGTTTTTATCTTCATTGCGGAGGTGATCACCGATATCTCCGGCCAGGCACATCGCGGAAGTGTGGCGGCAGGAGTTGGTCCTGAACAGGGACAGGAAATTTTCTTTGGTAAAGGAAAATGTTCTACCTGCCATAGTTTAGGAACACAGGGAAGTGCCATCCGTTGTCCGAATCTTGGGGTAAAAGAGGGTGCAGGGCCGCCCTTTGATATGCCGATTATCGAACGCGCGGCGTTGCGCGCGAAAGAACGGACAGAAAAAACAGGTCAGCCTTATCGGCCTATTGACTATATTATAGAGAGCCATTTTGATCCTGGGGCCTATGTGGTGGAGGGCTATAAAAATGAGATGCCGACGATTTGGAAACCGCCGATCTCTCTTACGGCGGATGAAGAGATGTCGGTTGATTTGTTCCTGCAGTCCCAGGGGGGAGAAGTCGACATCGCGGCCATTTCGAATAGCCCCATTTTTGCCAAATATAAGGCAAGCCGAAAGAGCCTAGAATCCGACGTGGGGGTGGTTGCTTTTAAGCCTTATCTGGGGGGAGATCCCGCGAAGGGAGAGGAGATTTTCTTTAATCCCGATTCTGTTGCCCCGTGCGCAAAGTGTCATACGGCCAAGGGAAAGGGTGGAGTGGTTGGGCCCGAGTTGACCAATGTTGCGGGATCGCGGACGGCCCAATACATTATTGAGTCGGTCCTGGAGCCTTCGAAAGAAATTGCCTCCGGTTTTGAGCCTTTCCTCGTCGTAACCAACGATGGTGACTTTATCACCGGAGTTAAAAAGGGCGAGGATGACAAGACGTTTGATATCATGGACGATCAGGGGGAGATCCGAAAAATTCCGAAGTCGAACATAGAGAAGGTGGTGCCGCAAAAGGTCTCTATCATGCCTGGAAACTTCAGGGAGATTTTAACCATGGAGCAGTTCCATGATTTGTTGGCTTTCTTGTTGACTCTGACATGAGGTAGGTTGAGGTTTACGGTAAAAAAGGGGGATGATTAATCCCCCTCTTTTGTGAGGAGCGTGCATGGAAACAAAAAGGAAGTTACCGTTGCTTGGGGCGAGTGTTATTACAATTGTTGTTGTCTATCTTATCTTTAAGTATCTTGCCCCTTATATCTCGATGCTCATTGTGGGAAAGGATCGGCCGCTGCCGTTGCCGGGGACTCTCATGTTTATTTACATGGTGTTAACCCTCCTCGGTCTTGGTATTTTTATTAGCACCAGCGATCAGAAGATTGATGAGTTTAAAAGGCCGCTCGTTAACTTTCTAAAGGGGGGGCAGTCGGGTATACATGGGATATTCAGAACGACCCTTCTCATACTCCTTCCTTTCCTGGTTGGTTGGGGAGTTTACGCCCGTACCGCACCTTCGGTGAAACCGCCGGTGATGATTCGGGTGCAACATCCGACCTTGCCGGGCAAGTTCGAACCGATGATCAATCCAATGCGGGAGCCGGACGAAGC
>SBBT01000070.1 GCA_005239595.1 Candidatus Troglogloeales bacterium
AGGGGTTAATAGAGGGGTTAATAGCGAGCAAAAACAGGGTGTTTCATTGACGGCCTGTCTCAATGAGGAAAGAGAGGAGTCCCTCCGTTATTTTTGTCATGGCGTCAAATTGAAGGGTACGGGGCAGGTCGCTCGGTTGATGGTAATGGGGATTCCGATAGAACGCGGTGTCGGTGATCATCACGGCGGGGATTCCCTTCCGCCAGAAATTCAGTTGGTCTGAAAAATCAATCCCTGGCACAAATCGCGGCGCCGCAAGGGCCTCCACGGGAATTGTCGCTCTTAGATGGTGCGCCACTTTGCTGACCCAGGCGCGGGAAGCGAGATTTCCGGTAACGGCGATAAAATTCGCTTGATGAGGATAAAAGAACCGCAAAAACGGCGGATAAGTCTGCGAACCGGGCACCTCTGAATAAAAACCAAGCATCTCGAGAGAAAGCATAAAGGTCATTTTTTTGCCCTGCGTGCGGGCCGATTCAACAAAATGGGCGCTTCCCATCGCGGAGGTCCTAAAAAAGGGCGGCTCCTCATTGGCAAACGCCACGAAGGTAATCGTCTTATTGAGCGCCACCTTCTTTATCTCGCGCGCCAATTCAAGCAGAACCGCAATCCCGCTGGCATTGTCATCGGCACCCGGACTGCCGGCAACCGTATCGTAATGGGCGCCTACCACAACCACCTCGTCGGTTGCCCCATGATGCGTCGCGACTACATTCCTAAAGACCGTCCCCTCTAACAATCCCGCTTCCTGCTCCGATGTGCGGACCTCTGTCAACCAGGGAACCTGTTTTATATCAAACGTCTCAAATACCGGCGCAAATTCGTATTCTTCAAGTACCGAAAAAATATAATCGGAGGCCTGATTGAGGCTCCCACGACGCCTAAAATGACGTTCCCCAATGGTGAGCGCCAAGTGTGTCACATGGGCCTCCAGCCTCTTTGACAGGTCCCGGTCGGCACCCTTTGTCTTGAATTTCATCAGCCTCACCCTCTGATCCATCGCAGTCAAAAATTCCAGGATGTTCCGTCTGTTCTGCCCGAAATCTCCCTTTCCTACACGAGATTTGGAAAGAAGGTTCACTTCAATGGCAACGGGGTTATCCCGTGAAAAATGAATCTCGATATCATCCACAAATTTAAACAGGCGGGTCTGTCGTTCTGCGTCGATACGCCCCTTTTCAATATCATGGCGGACAACGCGCCAGCGCGGCAGGGAAGCCGCCACATCCAGTGCCATCTGAAAAACCGTCTCGTATGCAAACGGATACAGACGGGGGATCATCCGCGGATCGGGGTCATTCCGGGACGTCTCGGCGCGATTTTTTGTGAACGCATCCCATCCGCTAACGCCACAGGCAAATATCCAGACAGGCAATGTCCCGATCACCACCCATTTCACCTGACATATTCTGCTAAAAATGTCGTAAGATTGGACCCGATCTCTTTTTCTGATATCAAGAATCCCTCGTTATGCGAGCCGCTTATTTCAAGGAATGTCTTGGGACCGACTGCGGCATCGAACAGGCGCCGCCCATGACTGAAAGGGACCATCTCGTCCTCCCGGCTATGAATCACCAGCAAGGGAGCGTGGACTTTCTGAAGGTATTCAATGGTATTGTAATCAAACCGCGCCAGCCATCTGACTGGAAAATAAGGATAGCTCTCAGAAGCCATATCGGGAATAGAGGTGAATGACGACTGAAGAATGAGCGCCATCGGTTTGTGGCGTTGGGCGAGCCACGTCGCAACAGCCCCCCCCAGAGATTCTCCAAAAAAAATGATCTTTGATGGAGGAAGCCGATGGGAAAAGACCAAATAGCGCAAGGCCGCCTCCGCATCGTAATAGGTGCCTTGCTCGCTCGGCCTCCCGCCGCTTTCTCCATAGCCCCGATAGTCAAAGAGTAAGACACTCAGTCCCATCCGGTGAAAAAACCGGACATAGTGGATGCGGTGCGAAATATTTCCTCCATTGCCGTGGAAAAAGAGAACGACCCCTTTTGCCTCATCGGTCGGCACAAACCAACCAGAAAGCTTTACCCCGTCCCATGCCTCAAAAGAGGCCGCCTGATATCGCAGCCCCTCCTTGTCGGGGGTCGTGACAATGGCACGATCAGGGAAATAAACAAGGTGGGATTGAAAAAAATAAAGACCCGCTGAGAAAACAAGATAGCCTCCGACCAACATCCCTAAAATGGATAGATTCAACATGCCTTCCACCCGTAAACCATGTCAGGGAGGCTATCAAATTCATCGGGGGAAGATCAAATGTTCGACGAGATGGGACCGCCTGCCCGCGGAACCGGGATGACACGCGGCTAGCCGACCTCCACCTGCGTCTCTATCGGATGGGCGCTGGATGGCTCTTCTTCTTTCAATTTCACCGAGACAAGCCTTGATATGCCGGTTTCCTGCATCGTCACCCCATATAGAACATCGGCGATTTCCATAGACCGCCTGTTATGAGTAATCAACATAAATTGCGTTTGATTCGACATCTTTACAAGGGCCTGTGTAAAACGCCACGTGTTTTCTTCATCCAGCGGAGCGTCAATCTCATCTAGAACGCAGAAGGGGCTCGGATGAATGAGGAACGTTGCCAATAAAAGGGAGATGGCGGTCAGTGCCTTCTCACCTCCGGATAAGAGGGTGTTATGGCGTCTCCCTTTCCCAGGCAATTGAACCAGCAAATCAATACCCGACTCAAGCGGATGTTCCTCGTCCAATAACACCAATTCCACCTTTCCACCGCCGAAGAAGGAGACGAAGACTTCACAAAATTTCTGGTTTAAGAGATGAAACGTGTCTACGAAAAGGCCTTGCGTCGTCTGGTTAATTTTAGAAATCGTCTCCCGCAGATTCTCCATGGCGCCGGTCAAATCGCCTTCTTGCGCCGTCAAGAATTGGTACCGGGTCATGAGTTCCTTATGCTCATCAATCGCCCCGATATTCACCGGTCCGATATCATCCAGGGATTTTCGATACCGGGCAGCCTGTTCGCGGGCCGTTTCCAGATCAAAAGAGGTCTCTGGCTCGGGACACGTCGCAATTTCAGCCTGATAACCGGCCAAAATCGTTTCCTGAATCTTATTTTTATTCATCTCCGCCTCCATCTTCCGAAGCGCATTTTCTTGAAGAGATTTCTCGGTTTGATGGCGCGCTACGCGCAGGCCCTCGATGGCACGCTCTAATGAGCCAAGATTCTCCGAAATGGCGGTCTGTGACGCAGCCTTTTCCCTAATAAGAACCAGGAGGGCGGCCCGTTCTGCCACATATTGTTCAATACCTGTAACCGTCTCTTTTTCCTCAATCTCTGAAAGGACCTCTTTTTCATGGAGCGAGGACAAAAGCTGCTCTTTTTCTTCCAGGTGCTGTGTCCTCTCCCGAAGGGTACGTTCCACTCTGATTAGATTCCCGCTAATGTGATCACGTCTCTCTTTAAGAGATGCAATCTTAATCTTTAGCTCGACCTCCTCCTCTTTTGAGGCATCCAACGATTGTTGCAGCAGATCCATCTCGCCCTGTCGTAAACGAAGCGCCTCCTGCTTCTCCCCTGTTAATTTCTCAATTTCAAGGATTTGATCGCGCGCGCGCTGTTCCATCGCAAGCAGCGTCTCTTCCTCTTTAACCATCTCTTCCATTTCAAGAGAAACCGTTTCATACGCGTTTTGCAGACGGTCTATCTCTCCCATAAGGGTGCCCTGGTCCTTTTCCAGGTCAAGCCGCGCCATATCCAGCGAGAGGATCTCCCGCCCTAGAACCTCTACCTGCGCGCGGATCTCGCCGCAACCTCTCTCCGTCTGTCCAATTTGATCGGAAAGAAGGTTCATCTGATCTTGTATTCTGACGCCATTAGCCGACAGGCGCTGCAGCTCCCGTTTTTGTTCCAACAATCCCGATCCGGTATCAACGCCGCCCGCGACAACACCGGCAGGGTCGAGGACCTCTCCGTCTAACGTCACGTACGTATTATCAGCGGATGATCCGAAACAGCAGAGGGCGGCATCCAGATCGGAGACCACGACCACCCTTCCCAGAAGAAGTTCAGCGACCGCTTCATATCCCTCCCGACAGGAGATCAGGTCGCGCGCACGGCCGATGACCCCTTCCCCGTCAGGAAGACCCTCCACTCTATCAAAAAGTCTCGGCTGTCGCGGAAAAAAAATAGCACGCCCCATCTTGGAATTTCTAAGATGATCCAGCCCTCTTTTTATCTCGTCATGGCCCTGCATCACAACGCCTCTAAGCCGATCCGAAAGAACGGCCTCAATCGCTGTTTCATATCGCGCCGGGACCTCAATGAGATCGGCAATCATTCCCTGGAAACCATCAAACTGTACGTGACCCACGCTCCCCAACATACCGAGGTAGAAATCCTGGCGCGTTGTCACCTGCGCAGAGGTAGCCGCCCATTCTTCTTTCAGTTGAATAACCTCCTTGGATCTCGCTTTAAGTTCAGTCTCCAATTCATCAAGACGGGCCATCGAGGCGACACGCGCAGCACTCTTCTCGATCTGCCGTATCTCCACATCCTTCAGCCGTTCTCTCAACAGGGACGCCTGTGCCTCAGCGGTCTGTCTCTTCGTTTCGACATCATGCAGCTCCTGGACCCCTCTCTCCTTTTTTCTAAGAAGCTCCGTTTTCCTTAGCTCAACGTGGTTCAGATCGTTCTTGGATTGCACAAGATCCGATGTTAATTGAACAAGCACGACCCTCTCCTGCTCCAATTCCTTGCCTTGACGGACCACGTCTGCTTGAAGACGTCCGGCCCCTTCCTCACAGCGACAAAGCTGCTGCTCCTTCTCGGGAAGAATCGCCTCGATCTCAACCTTTTCGCGCAAGAGATATTCCGTTTCGGAATGAAGCCCCTTCTCTTCTTTCTTGATTTCTTCAATCTCCTGGCCGGCACGGGAGCGGTTCCCCTCCCACTCTTTTCTTTGTGCCTGAATGAACTCTATCTTCCCCTCCAGACGCTGAATCTTTCCAGTAATCTCATAGCCCCGCTTGTTATCCTCTGCCAATTCCTGCTCTTTTTGGGTGAGAGCAAGTCTGCTTTCGGCCTGCCGACATTCCAGAGCGGACAACTCGGCCTCCTGGCTAGCCGCCGTATCTTTAAGATACATCTCCTCTCTCTCCAGCGTCTCGCAAGCATTTATCCAGCCATCCCACTCCACCTTTCCTATCTGCAGATCCAACGACTTTAACGTTTCTTTCAATTTTTGATGCTGCTCTGCCCGCTTGACCTGCCGATCCAGCGTATGGACCTGCCGTTTTATCTCTCCGATGATATCGCG
>SBBT01000103.1 GCA_005239595.1 Candidatus Troglogloeales bacterium
GCTTAGGGAAGTGATCATAAAGAGCACCGCCGCGACAACGGTCAACTTGCTTAAAAATGTGGCCGCCCCGCGACTTCCAAAAATGGTCTGGCTCGATCCGCCAAAAGCCGCGCCCATGTCCGCTCCCTTTCCGGCCTGAAGCAGAATGACCCCCACCAGAATCGCACAGACGATAATATGTATGATCACAATCAGCGTATACATTTGTAGCTTACTCCCTTCTCTAGCGGCTTATTTTCGCCGCGCTTCCCAGTTTGATAATTTTAGCGAAAACTTCCGGGGAAAGGCTGGCCCCCCCCGCCAGAACACCGTTAATATGAGGTTCTTTCATAAAACCTTCTATGTTTTTATCGTTGGCGCTGCCACCATAGAGAATCCGTGCCGACTTTTCACCTTGTGACAGGTAGTTGCATATCTGGAAATGAACCGCCTCCGCTTCGGAGGGATGCGGGGTCATCCCTGTTCCGATCGCCCAGACCGGCTCATAGGCGATCAGTACTTCAGAGAGGTTGCCTAAATCAAGGGCCTCGGATAACTGTCGTTCGATGACCCGCCATGTTTTGCCCTCTCGCCGCTCCTCTGCCGTCTCTCCAACACAGAGAATTGGAATGAGTCCTTCCTTTGCGGCCGCCCTTATTTTTTTGTTAATTTCGCGGTCGGTTTCACCAAAAAGGCCGCGCCGCTCTGAATGGCCAATAATAACATATTGGCAGAGCTCACGGAGCATCCGGGGTGAAATTTCGCCGGTGTATGCCCCTTGCTCTTCAAAATAGAGGTTCTGGGCCGCAAGCCGAATTGGCAGCGGGACCTGTTTTAAGATTTGGGAGACGGTTGCCAGCGCGGTGTACGGGGGGGCCAGGATCGCCTCCCATGCATCTTGTGGCAGCGGTTGCAACTCTTTTTCAAAGGAATGAAGGTAGTCGGCTGATTCCGCAATGGTCTTATACATCTTCCAGTTGGCGATAAAACAAGGGATCTGCATACGCTATCCTCGCCCTTATTCCCTGGCCGGAAGAACCGACAATCCCGGGAGCTCTTTTCCTTCAAGAAGTTGCAGCGCCGCCCCGCCGCCAGTGGAGATAAAAGAGATATTTTCCGACTCTCCCGCTTTATGGACCGCCAGGGACGTTTCTCCCCCTCCCACGATGGTCAAGGCATAGGCGCTCGCAACCGCATGCGCCACTGCGGAGGTTCCCCGGGAATAGGCATCCATCTCGAAGACCCCCATCGGCCCGTTCCAGAGAATCGTCTTGGCGTTCGAAATCGCCTCGGTGAAAAGGTGGACGGAGGCCGGGCCAATATCGAGGGCGGTCCACCCTTTTGGAATTTCCAGCACAGGGACCAGTTTTGTTTCAGCGCCGGGGTCTTTGTTTGGGGCCACCACACAGTCTACCGGAAGATAGAACTTAATCCCCTGACGAATCGCGTTTTCTCTAATATGCAGCGCGAAGGAGAGCATCGAATCTTCCACAAGGGAATTTCCAACCTCAACCCCAAAGGCCTTTAAGAATGTGAAGGCCATCCCGCCGCCGATGATGACCTTGTCGACCTTTTTTTCCAGGTTTTCAATAACGCCAATTTTCCCGGAAACCTTGGCCCCTCCCAAAATGGCGACAAACGGCCTGGCGGGATCTGCTACCGCCCCTTCGAGGTAGGCGATCTCTTTTTTCATCAGGAAACCGCATCCTTTTTCCTTAATAAACTCGGTTACACCGGTGACGGAGGCGTGCTTGCGATGAACGGTGCCAAAGGCGTCGTTAATATAAACCTCCGCGCCCAACTCGGAAAGCGCCCGCGCGAAGGACGCATCGTTTTTTTCCTCTCCTTCATGGAAACGAAGGTTTTCCAGGAGAAGGACGTCCCCGGGTTTTAACCGCTCTGCCATCTTTTTGGCCTGGGAGCCGATACAATCCTGGGCAAAGAAGACCTCTTTCCCCAGAAGGCGGGTCAATCGTTTTGCAACCGGTGCGAGGGAGTAGCGCGGATCGAAACCTTGCGGGCGATCAAGATGAGACGCGAGGATCACGGTGGCCCCTTCATCAATGGCGTAATTGATGGTGGGGAGCGTGGATCTAATCCGTGTGTCGTCGGTGATATTTAAATCATGATCGAGCGGGACGTTAAAATCGGCACGGATAAAAACCCGTTTTCCCTTAATGGGAATGTCCTCGATTGTTTTTTTGTGCATGTTCATGAAAATTCCTTCTACCGGCTTGTAATATAGAGGATCAAATCCCTGACACGACAGGAGTAGCCCCACTCGTTGTCGTACCAGGCGATCACTTTGGCCATGCGTTGGCCAATGACCTTGGTCAACGTACCGTCCACAATGGAAGAATGGGGGTTTCCATTAAAATCGATCGAGACCAGGGGCTCCTCGGTGTATTGCAGGATTCCGGCCATCTCTTTTTTGGATGCCTGTGCCAAAGCCTCTTTCACCCCCTGTTCGGTCGCGTCCGCCTCCAATTCCACTACCAGGTCGACGACAGAGACATTTGGTGTCGGCACCCGGATTGCCATGCCGTCTAATTTCCCCGCGAGCTCCGGTATGACCGCTGAAAGCGCTTTTGCGGCTCCGGTGGTCGTGGGAATCATCGAGAGGTTGGCGGCCCGCGCCCGCCTTAAGTCCTTATGGGGAAGATCGAGCAATTGCTGGTCGTTGGTGTAGGCATGAATGGTGGTCATCAATCCCCTTTTGATCCCGAACTTCTGCAGCAGCACTTTTGCAACAGGCGCAAGGCAGTTGGTGGTGCATGAGGCGTTCGAGAGGATGTGGTGGTTTTTCGGGTCGTATTGACCCTCGTTGACCCCTAAAACGATGGTGACGTCAGGATCCTTGGCCGGCGCGGAAATAATGACCTTTTTGGCCCCGGCGGTCAGGTGGCGTTTTGCAGGCTCTCGATCTGTAAACAGACCGGTCGACTCTACCACGACGTCGATGGCCATCTCTTTCCATGGAAGGGCGGCCGGGTCCTTTTCTTTGGTCACGCGGACCGATTTTCCGTCGATTAAGAGTGCGTCTTCCTTTGATTCAATGTTGTGTGGAAAGGGCCCCTGAACCGAGTCATGGGCCAGGAGATGTGCCAATGTCTTGGTGTCGGTGATATCATTAATGGCAACAATTTCCATGCCGGCCTTTCCGTACCCGGTTCGGAAAAGGTTCCTTCCGATGCGGCCAAATCCGTTAATGGCAATGCGTGCTGACATCTCTGCTCCTTACGTTCACGGTTAGAATGTGTTTCCCTCGGAATCGAGTTTTAGGAAATCGGAGGGGGCGATTTTTTCGCTTTTGAATTCCTTCGGTTCGGTCCCTTTTACAAAAACCTCCATAATCCCTCCCCCCTCCTCCGGACGGGCCAATAGCCCCGTTTCCGGATCAATTTTAGCATGGACGACGTTTTCCGGGACAGGGAACGGGACATCGGAGAAATGGGGAAGCGCCGCTTGCATAAAGGAAATCCAGATTGGCAAGGCGGCAGAGGAGCCCGACTCCTTATTCCCCATCGGGCGGTTATCGTCAAAGCCGACCCAAACACCTGCGGCAAGATGGGGCGAGAATCCAATAAACCACGCGTCGGTAAACTCGTTCGTCGTCCCTGTCTTTCCGGCAATTGGTCTGCCGATGGAGGCGGCTTTTCTTCCGGTTCCCCGTTGAACCACATCTTCCAGCATATTGGTGACCACATAGGCGGTTTCCTTCGAGACGACCGGCTCCGGGAAAATACGGCGCTGTTCCAGAATTTCGCCGTTGCGCCGGGTAATTTTGGTGATGAATGTGGGGGGGACGCGCGTCCCCTGGTTGGCGAAAACGGCGTAGGCCGATGTCAACTCCAGGAGGCTTACCCCTGACGATCCAAGTGCCAAAGAAAGGTCGCGTGTCAGCGGGCTCTGGATTCCCACCCGCTTGGCAAGCTCAATGACATTGCCGACGCCTACCTGATCGAGCAGCTTGACCGTAGCAAGATTTCGAGAATGGGCCAGTGCCTCGCGCAGTCGAATCGGCCCATAGAACTTTTCCTCGTAGTTTTCCGGTTTCCAGACTTTATCCAGGCTTTCGTCGGCATAAATTATTGGATTGTCCACAATGACGCTGGCCGGTGTGAGTCCGCGCTCAATCGCGGTGGCGTAGATCATCGGCTTAAACGCGGAGCCTGGCTGCCTGCGGGCGTGAAGAGCCCGGTTAAATTCGCTCCGCTTGAAGTCATACCCTCCCACCATCGCCTTTACGGAACCGGTGGATGGTGAGAGGGCAATGAAAGCCCCTTCCAGAAGGGGTTCCTGCTCAAGGCTGAAATAGGCCCGTTCTTTATCCGGAGAGAGCCGCTGTACCTTGACCCTGATGAGATCGTTTACGCGCACGATGTCTGACGCCTCCAGATGTGCTGGCCCTTCTCCTTCTGCCATATCCTTGGCCCGCTTTGCACCCCAGAGCATATCTTCCATAATCATCTTTCCTTTGAGGCCGCCCGCCTCAACCAGCGCAAACCGCTCTCCGACCTGAACAACATGGCCATCCAAAATGTCTCCGACCTCGATTTCCTCTCCTGGCGGACGGAGCGGGACTTTTCCCTTTTCCCCGCCGTCATACGTTCCTGTTGCGCCGCGATAGCCTTGCCGTTTGTCGAGATCACGAAGCCCCCTCTCTACCGCAAGATTGGCCTGTCGCTGCATCTCTACATTGAGCGTGGTATAAACGTTTAAGCCGTTTTTATAAACGGTGTCATCCCCGTAGCGGGCGATGAGATAGAGCCGGACATGCTCAAGGAAGTAACGCGCAAGATCGGCGTCCGGATTTAATCTCTGGAACTTCAATTCCTCTTTATCTGCCTCCTGATACTGCTGGTCGGCAATGAATCCTTCTTCCACCATCCTGCGCAATACCACCTGCTGGCGTAACTTTGCCTTTTGTGCGTGATAATAAGGCGAATAGGTGTTCGGGGCTTTTGGAAGACCAGCGAGGAAGGCAGCCTCCGCGAGGTCTAAAGCACCGACATCCTTTCCAAAATAGGTTCGGGCGGCAATCTGCACCCCATACGCCCCATGCCCAAAATAGATCTGGTTGAGATAAATCTCCAAGATCTGATCTTTCTTGATCAGCATCTCGATTTTTCGGGCAAGGAGAATCTCTTTAAACTTGCGTTCCATCGTCTTTTCTGGTGTCAGAAAGAGCGATCGGGCAAGCTGTTGGGTAATGGTACTGGCCCCCTGGCGAATTTTCATGTTTTCGAGATTCGTAAAGGTCGCCTTTACCATCCGGATTAGGTCAAATCCCTTATGTTCGTAAAACCGAGAATCCTCCACGGCAAGGATCGCGTCCACCAGGACTTTCGGCATTTTCGATAAGGGGACGAAGACCCGTTTTTCGATAAAGAACTGGCCAA
This sequence comes from Candidatus Troglogloeales bacterium, assembly GCA_005239595.1. Classification (GTDB taxonomy): domain Bacteria; phylum Nitrospirota; class Nitrospiria; order SBBL01; family SBBT01; genus SBBT01. Next base: position 5,382 of record SBBT01000103.1, read on the forward strand.
TGATCCGGTTGTCATCGGCATAAATCCGTGTGGCCTGGCTCGGTTCGTAGCTTCCGAGCAGATCCAATGAAGGGAGATCCCTGGAGAAATAGTAGACCACGCCTCCCACGCTGATGGCTGCCACCATGGCCAAGAAGACAAAAAGACCCAGCATCCATTTTAGCCAGCGATAGCGACCTTTGGCCGTATGCTCTTTTTTACGTTGTTGCGGCATTGTGTTGTTGCGAATTGAAAAACCTATAGGCTTTCTTGTAACATCCCATAGTATCCAAAGAGGGATGGGTAGTCAATGCCAGAGGGGCAAGTGTGTTCTGTTGCGTTGTTGATTTTTGATCTGGACGGGACGCTCGTGGATTCCCGGCGAGATATTGCGAAGGCGGTGAATATGACGTTTCGGGATATTGGTTTTCCCGAAAAACCGGACGAGCTGATTTATAGCTATGTCGGCGATGGGGTTCGGCGTCTCATCCGACAGGCGGTGGAAAGCGAGGATCCTGCCCTTTTGGATCGTTCTTTGCGTATTTTTGAGGGACATTATTTGACACATCTGTTGGATGAAACGCGCCTCTATCCTGGGATGGGGTCGGTACTTTCCCATTTTCAGGCGAAGCGGAAGGCCTTGGCGACGAACAAGCCGATCCTGTTTACCCGGAAGATTCTCCGCGGGCTCGGTCTGACACAGTGTTTTGATCTGATCATTGGGGGAGGGGATACGTCCAATCTGAAACCGCATCCCGAGATGATCCTGAAGGTGTTGCATTCCCTAAAGGTTGCCCCGACGAAGGCGGTTATGATTGGAGATTCCCTAAATGATCTTGCGGCGGCGCGGGCGGCAGGGATATTGACCTGCGCGGTGGGGTACGGCCTTGGGGATCCTGCGTCGCTTCGCGCCGCGAACCCCCACTTTTTTGCGGAAACGGTCGCTGATTTGAAGGTCCTTTTTGCATAACTGCATAACAGGGAGAAGCAGGATGTGTAGAAAATGGAGCAGTCGGCTGGCACTCACTTTCACATCGGTTTGTTTCTTTACAAGCGCTGTTTTTGGCCAAACCCTTTCGGATCGTGTGGTGGAGCATTCCCTTTCAAACGGTCTTAAAATCCTGATGGTCGAGCGGCACACGGTGCCGACCATTTCATTCCAGATCACCTACAAGGTCGGATCTGTCAACGAATACAACGGGGTCACCGGGATCGCCCATCTCTATGAACATATGGCCTTCAAAGGGACCGAGCGGTTGGGGACGATGGACTATGAAAAAGAGCGGCCTCTTTTAGAGGCGTTGGAGAGGCAATATGCCGAGTTGAATCAGGCCCGTCTGGAAGCGGCGCGCCCGGGCGGCACCCCCGGGCGCATCGATGACCTTGCGAAACGATTTGAGACCTCTGAAAAAGAGGCCAGATCGTGGGTGGTGAACAACGAGCTGGGGGAGATCTACAGTAAAAACGGGGGAGTGGGATTTAACGCGACAACCGGCCGGGACGTGACCTCCTACACCGTAAGCCTTCCCGCGAACCGACTTCCCTTGTGGCTGTCTATTGAATCAGATCGAATGGCCCATTCGGTCCTTCGCGAATTTTATAGGGAAAAAGAGGTGGTGCTGGAAGAGAGGCGGATGCGAGTGGAGACCAATCCTATGGGGAGGCTTTATGAGGCCTTTTTCACGACAGCCTTTGTGGCTCATCCGTATGCCTATCCCACGCTGGGATGGCCCTCGGATTTGCGCGCCCTCTCCGCAGACAGGACGGCGGAATTTTTTAAAACCTACTACGGCCCCAACAACACGGTGATCGTGATGGTGGGCGATTTCAAGGCGGCGGAGGCGATTTTGCTCCTGGAGCGCTATTTTGGCCCTATTCCGGGCGTGGCCGCCGTGCCGTCGGTGGTAACGGTTGAGCCGCAACAGGAGGGAGAGCGGCGGGTGGAGGTGGAGGCCGACGCCCATCCCCATGTGCTGATCGGCTACCATAAGCCGGGCATTCGTCATCCGGATGACGCGGTTTTCGATGTGATCGACGCGCTCCTTTCCGAGGGGAGAAGTTCCCGGCTTACCAAACGATTGGTGGAGGAGAAGAAAATAGCAATCGGCGTCTCCACGCAAAATGGGACGCCGGGGGCCCGTTTCCCGAACCTCTTTGCGATTTCGGCCACGCCGCGCGCCCCGCATACGACCGAACAACTGGAAGATGAGATTGATGCGGAGCTTACACGGATCAAGCAGGAGCCTCCTACCTCCAAAGAGTTGGAAAAGGTGATCACCAACATCGATGCCGCGCTGATTCGATCGCTTCGTGTTAATAGCGGATTGGCGGCCCAGCTTGCCTATTATGAGGCGGTGGCGGGGGGATGGCGATATCTTCTTTCAAATCGGGAGGCGATCTCTCGCGTGACCGGCGAGGAGGTAATGCGGGTTGCCCGGACCTACTTTACGAAGTCAAACCGAACGGTGGCGACGTTGGTGAAGACGCAAAAGGTATCAGAAAAACAGAATACTGTACCCGCGGGGCAGCCATGAGGAGGATCGTTCTGGTAATGGCGATCATTACATTGTTTTTCGGGATATCCCATGCCGGACATATTGCGGGCCTTCCCGCGGAGAAGGAAGATCCGAAAACGATGACCTTTCCAGCCGCACCCTTTACCCCGCCCCGATCAGAGAGGGTGACCCTGTCAAACGGCATCACCCTTTATTTCATGGAAGATCATGAGCTTCCCTTAATCCATATTGATGCGATGATCCGGACCGGCAGTATCTATGACCCTCCCGAAAAGATTGGTCTGGCAGGCCTCACCGGCGCTGTGATGAGAACGGGGGGGACCAAACAGCATTCGGGCAGCGAGATGGATGCCCTCCTGGATCAGATCGCGGCACGGATTTCGGTGGGCGTCGGAATGGAGGCAGGGACAGCCTCGCTGGATGTTCTGACGAAAGATTTTGATCTGGGCTTAATCCTCTTTGCCGAAACGCTGATGCATCCTCGCTTTGATGAGGAGAAATTTACGGTGGCGGTCAATCGCGCTGTGGAACAGGTCAGGAGAAAAAATGATCATCCGGCCTCCATCGCCCGGCGGGAGTTTGGCAAGCTCGTTTACGGGGCACAAAATCCCTACGGACGCGAGGTGACCGAGGTGACCTTGCGGAATATCAGTCGGGACGATCTGATCCGCTTTCATCAGACCTATTTTGTCCCGAATCACCTTTTTCTTGGAATTACGGGGGATTTTAACAAGAAGGAGATGACGCGGGCGATCAAGAATGCCTTTTCCGGCTGGGAAAAACGGAAGGTGAAATTTCCGCCAGTTGCCCCCGTCGAAGAGCGGGGCGGAGGGGTGTATCAGATTACAAGGCCGCTGACGCAAACCCAGATTCGGATTGGACATTTGGGGATTAAAAGGGACAATCCCGATTATCACGCCTTGTTGATTATGGACGATATCTTGGGGGGAGGCGGTTTTACCAGCCGTCTCTTTCGGGATATTCGGACCGAGCGCGGACTGGCCTATTCCATCGGAAGTCTTTTTCATCCGGGTTATTTTGAGCGGGGGATGATCGGTCTTTATGTCGAGACCCGGGCCGAGACCACCTATCAGGCGATATCCCTGCTGATGGGTCATGTTCAGCGGATCCGAAGCGAGCCGGTGCCGGAAGAGGAGTTAATGCTGGCCAAGGAGTCGGTGGTGAATTCCCTGATCTTCTCCTTTTCGGATCCGGCCCATATCGTCAACCGGCAGATGTCGTTTGCCTATTATGGAATTGCCGCAGAGACGCTGGATCACTATCGGGAACAGATTGGAAAAGTGACGCAACAGGATATTCAGCGCGTGGCACAGGAATATCTTCATCCCGATCGGATGACCATCTTTGCCGTCGGAGACGACGGTCGTTATGACCAGCCGCTTTCCCTATTGGGAGAGGTGCGAAAGATTGACCTTTCGCCATAACGTGTGTCATTGCTAGTGTATTGATTCATAAATAACATGACATTTGATAGGCGATATGCCATGGTTATTTTTAATGAACAGGGCAGAGTCGATTGTTTTAAGTTCACAAGA
>SBBT01000129.1 GCA_005239595.1 Candidatus Troglogloeales bacterium
CAGATCTCCTGAATCTTCAGAGACAGCGGGATCTCTTTGTCGAGCGTATTCGCTCTTTAATGCAGAGTTTTGAAAAGACATTGCAGTGGGAAAACGAGCGAAGCGTCGCAGGGGAACAGGGTCTTGAGTAGATCAAGACGGGTGATGAGCGGGGTTGATCAAAAACCCTTAAAAGGAATTTTTGCGGTTGTTCTCTTTTGGGCCCTTGGTGTAACGACGGATGTCTCATCTGCCCCGTTCCATGAGACCGTCAGCCGATCTCTTTCGCTCGATCATATTAAGGGAGGAATGGTTGCATCTCCTCTCAAAGATGGACTGACGGTTGTTTATACGATCGAACCTAATCTCCAGAGCGCGATGGAACGGTATTTCCGGAGGTTCCGCGTTCCTTATGGCGTTTTTGTGGCGATTGAGCCGGATAGCGGAAAAATACTAGCACTGGCGGAGTACTCTGACGAAAATCCGAAGGCACGCCATCTTTCCCTGAGGGCGACTTATCCGGCCGCCTCCATCTTTAAGCTGGTGACAGCAGCCGCGGCGCTTGAAGAAGGCGCGGCGGGGCCGGATACCCTGATTTCCTATCAGGGGGACGCCTACCGGTTTAGACCGAGAAATTGGGTGTATAACCCAAAACGGGATAAACTCAAAATGACGCTGGGAGAGGCACTGGCCAAATCGAACAACGCCGTTTTTGCGGAGGTGGCCCTTCGGTGGTTGAATGTTCCGATGTTGATCGAGCAGGGAGAACGGTTCCAGTTTAATCGTCCGATTCCTTTTGAATTTCCTGTTGATGTGAGTCAGATGAAGATAGAAGGGAATGGGGATTTGGCAAAAAGCGCGGCCGGGTTTGGAGAAATCACCCTCTCTCCGCTTCACGCCGCACTTATCGGCGCGGCCATTGCGAATGACGGCATGATGATGGCACCCTGCCTGATCGATTTCATCCGGGGGCCCGATGGCGCTGAACGCTATGCCTGCACCCCTAAGGTGTTTTCAACAACCATTTCTCCCGAAACGGCGCGGTCCATCCGAAAAATGATGGCCCTAACCGTTGTCGAGGGAACATCGCGAAAGGCCTTCCGATTCAAAAAAAGAGAGGCCAGTCTAAGGGAGGTGACTATTGGGGGGAAAACCGGCTCCCTCTCGGGAGACAATCCGAAAGGGAAGTATAGTTGGTTTGTGGGGATGGCCCCCATTGACCAACCTGAAATTGCCGTGGCCGCTTTGGTCATCAATCGGTCCAAGTGGAAGATTAAGGCGAACGATGTTGCCAAGGCCGGGTTGACCTTCTATTTTAGAGAAAATCCTGTCAGAATCAGTAAAAATGGTGTTTATCCAGAGACACTGACTCACATATTCCCCTGAGTTTGTACCCTTCATCCCCTCGTGATCCGATGACGACGCCCTTGTTCCTGGAACCGGAACCGGAACCCGCCTCCGTTTGACAACATTTTTCCCGATGGCCTATACTCTAACGAGTCTTGATTGCAGAATTGCAGAAAGGTGTGGATGCGGGTTACGGTGAATGGAGTGGGTCGGGAGGCCCCTGAAGGGTTGAGTGTCGCATCGCTCCTTGCGTCGTTAAAGGTTGCCTCGGATCGGGTAGCGGTTGAGGTCAATCTGTCTGTAATTGACAGAAAATTGTACCATCAGGTTTGCCTAAAAGAGGGAGACCAGATCGAAGTGATCGGTTTTGTGGGCGGAGGGATATCCTTGGAGAATGAGGGGCCGTTTGTAGTAGGAAATCTGACATTTAAATCTCGTTTGATTGTCGGAACGGGAAAGTATGCCACCTTTGACGAGACGAAAAAGGCCATTGAGGCTTCTGGCGCGGACTGTGTTACCGTGGCGGTCCGGCGTGTCAATATCCTAGACAACTCCAAAGAGAACCTTCTCGATTATCTGGATCCGAAGATATACAAAATTCTTCCGAATACGGCCGGTTGTTACACGGCGGAAGAGGCGATTCGGACAGCGAGGCTTGCGCGGGCTGCCGGCGTTTCCGATCTGGTTAAGCTGGAAGTGATTGGCGACCCAAAGACCTTGTTTCCTGACAACGAGGCCCTTCTGGAGGCGACGCGGGTTTTAGTAAAAGAGGGTTTTGTGGTCTTTCCCTATACCAATGATGATCCGATTATGGCCAGGAAACTCGAAGATGCGGGGGCCGCGGTGGTGATGCCTTTGGCGGCGCCGATCGGATCGGGCCTGGGAATCCGGAACCCTTATAATATCCAGATTATTTTAGAAACGATTTCCATCCCTGTGATTGTCGATGCGGGGGTGGGAACAGCCTCTGATGCCGCCGTGGCGATGGAACTCGGTTGCGATGGCGTTTTAATGAATACGGCGATTGCCGGTGCGAAAAACCCGATCCAAATGGCCGAAGCAATGAACTATGCCGTCCGTGCCGGGCGGCTTGCCTATTTGGCAGGACGAATTCCAAAAAAACTGTACGCACAGGCGAGCAGTCCCAAAGCCGGCATGATTGAGTAATGCACCGCGTCATACGTGCATTCCATTCCGTCCGATGCCTTCTGTTGATTTTAAACTGTATCTGGTTAGCGATCGAACCCTCACATCCGGACGGTCTGTGGTCCAGGTGATTGATGAGGCGGGAGAGGCGGGGGTTTCGGCCGTACAGTTCCGTGAAAAAGATTTATCGCCGCGCGCGCAGTTAAAACTTGCATTGGAAATACAGGCTGTGACCAGGCGGCATCAGATGAAGTTATTCATCAACGATCGAATCGATCTTTGTCTGGCCCTGGATGCGGAAGGGCTCCATCTTCCGGCCGCAGGTCTCCCTGTCTCCGTCGCCCGAAAAATGTTGGGAGACAAGAAATGGATCGGCGTCTCATGCCATTGCCTTGAAGAGGTTGAAAGGGCCGAGGCGGAAGGCGCTGATTTTGCCGTCTTGGGTCCGATCTATGAGACCCCTTCCAAACGTCGCTTTGGTCCTCCTTTAGGAATTGATTATTTCCACAGGGTGAGGCAGGCGAGCGCTATCCCGCTCTACGCGATTGGAGGAATCCACCGTGGAAGATTGCAGGAGATTTTTGGGGCCGGCGCCGACGGAGTAGCGATCCTTTCCGAAATTATTTCCGCGGATCATGTTCGAACTAAATGTCAGGATCTTTTGCGTCAGATCGCTGCGATGGCGTCGTAAGAAACCGTTTTGTTGACCGAGTTATATGGAGATGATAGAATGAGATCAAGAAGGGGTGGACCTCGGTGTAATAAGGATGGTAGATGGCCGAGACGAGGAAGAATCAGGGGAAATCGAATCCTTTTAGAGATACGATGAAAAGACTTTCCGGACAATTCAGCGGCGGTAGTTCAGAGGCGAAGGTTTTTGAATATGAGCGGGAGATTGAAAAGTTACAGTCCCAGATTGTCTCGATGGAGCAAGAGCTGAAGGGCTTGCGCCAGACGCGTGCCAACGTCGATCAGGCGATGAAGCAAAATGAGCGGCTGACCGCGGCCCTGGTAGAAGCGAAGAATCATATCGAGGCCTTAAAGCAAGAGGTTGAAAAACTGACCTCTCCTCCAGCCAGTTACGCAATCTACACCGGTGCGAATCAGGACGGGACGATCAACGTCTATGTCTCGGGTCGAAAAATGAAGGTGAATCTGCATCCTGATATCTCGCCCAAAGACCTAAAGAAAGGTCAGCAGCTTATACTAAACGAGGCGCTAAACGCTGTGGAAGTGGCGTCGTTCGAGCTTCAAGGCGAAGTGGTTTGCATTAAAGAAATATTGGGAGGCGACAGGGCGATTGTTACCCTGCGAGCGGAGGAAGATCGTGTGGTGGAACTCGCGGAGCCGTTGATGGACGACCGTCTTGCGGTGGGAGATAATCTCCTGTTTGATTTTCGCTCCGGTTTTGCCTTAGAGAAACTTCCAAAGGCCGAAGTGGAAGGAGTTGTCCTCGAAGAGATTCCAGACGTTTCTTATGAGGATATCGGCGGGCTTCAAGATCAGATCACCATGGTGAAAGATGCGGTGGAGCTTCCTTTCCTCCATCCGGCGCTTTTTGCGGAGCATAAGCTGCTGCCGCCCAAGGGGGTGCTCCTCTATGGGCCGCCTGGTTGTGGAAAGACGTTGATCGCCAAGGCTGTCGCCGCCTCCCTTTCTAAGAAGCTGGGTAGTCGTTCTGGAAAGGAAGTGAGAAGCTTTTTCCTCCATGTTAAAGGGCCTGAACTCCTCAACAAATATGTGGGAGAGAGCGAGCGGCAGATTCGTGAAGTCTTTAAGAAGGCGAGAGAGCGGGCCGAAGAGGGTCATCCGGTCATTATCTTCTTTGATGAAATGGACGCCCTTTTCCGGACACGCGGAACGGGCATATCGTCTGATATGGAGGCTACCATCGTTCCGCAGTTTTTGTCCGAGATTGATGGGTTAGAACGTCTCCGGAATGTGATCGTCATTGGCGCGAGCAACCGGCAAGACCTCCTCGATCCGGCTATTTTGCGCTCGGGGCGGCTTGATATAAAAATTAAAATTGAACGGCCCGATGAGAAGGCGGCCACTGACATTTTCCATAAATATTTAACCAGCGATCTCCCTTATCATCAAGATCTTTTGGAGAAGGTGCGAGGAGATTGCGCCATGGCGGCCGATCAGATCATTGCCGAGGCCGTACAAGAGATGTATCGCATTGGCAAGGAAAACGAATTTTTGGAGGTGACCTACTCGAATGGAGAGAAAGAGATGCTCTATTTTAAAGATTTCTCCAGCGGCGCGATGATTGAGGGGATTGTGTCAAGGGCGAAAAAATATGCGATTAAACGTATGTTGGAGACCGGTATAAAAGGGATAACATCCCAGGATGTTATCCGAGCCATTAAGGAAGAATTTAAAGAGAACGAAGATCTTCCCAACACGACCAACCCGGATGACTGGGCGAAAATTGCCGGGAGAAAAAGTGAAAAGATCGTCCATGTCCGCACCATGACCAGGGAAACCGGTGAACCTAAACGGATCGAAACCGTTACAACAGGGCATTATTTATAAGTGAGGATCAGGCAGCCCTGCCAGAACGGGAAACATGAGAATATTGGCCGTCGCAGGGTTTTCCCGCTAAATAGTAATGAAAAAAATCTTGGGGACAGAGACGGAGTTTGGAATTTCCGAAAAGAATTCCAACACCCTAGACCCTGTCTCTCATTCCATCCTCCTGATCAACAGTTATCCTTATCTTCCTGCCCCTTCTGCCCATTGGGACTATGAAAATGAGAATCCCCTCATGGATGCCCGTGGTTTCGAGGCCGACGGGGAGCGGGAGCTGCCCGGCCCGGAATACAACCGCCTTCTAAATAAGCTCCTTGCAAACGGGGGGCGTCTTTATGTGGATGGGGCGCATCCTGAATATTCCACGCCGGAATGTTCATCTCCGCGAGATCTTGTAACCTATGAAAAGGCGGGAGAACGTATCGTGGAAACCTGCCTTGAGGTAACCAACCGCCTCAAGTATCATGAAGGCCAGTTCGCAATTTACAAAAACAATACGGATAACAAGGGAAACAGCTACGGATATCACGAGAATTACCTGGTGGCGCGTGCCCTTCCTTTCGGAAAGATTGTGGCGCAAATGACGCCTTTCCTAGTGACGCGGCAAATCTATGCCGGTTCAGGGAAGGTGGGCGCCGAGAATAAAACCGACGCAGCGGCCTACCAAATATCACAACGTGCTGATTTCTTCGAGGTTTGGGTTGATCTGAACACCATGGTGAAGCGGCCGATCATCAATACGCGGGACGAGCCTCATGCGGACGTGGGTCGTTACAGACGGTTGCACGTGATTGTCGGCGATTCCAATATGTCGGAGGTGACGACCTATTTAAAGGTGGGCACAACCCTGTTGGTTTTGGCCATGATAGAGGAGGGCCGCGAGGTGTCCGGCGTTGATCTGGAAAATCCTGTTTTGGGCATCAAAGAGGTTTCGCGTGATCTTTCCATGAAGAAGACCATCCGACTTGCCAACGGGGCGGGGTGGACCGCAACTGCAATTCAAAGGACGTATCTGGATGCGGCGGAGACGCATTTTAGCAGGAGCGATGACCCGTCTATTGCGGATATTCTTAAAAAATGGCGCGTCGTTCTGGAAAAGCTGGAGGAGGACCCGATGCAGCTGTCGCGGGAAATCGATTGGGTGATTAAAAAGAAACTCATCGAGTCGTATATGGAGCGTAAGGGGTGTGGGTGGAAAGATCCCCGTGTGGCCATGATGGATATTCAGTACCATGATGTGGTTCAGAAAAAAGGGCTCTACTATGCCTTGGAACGGGGGGGGCATGTGGATCGGTTAGCGACACCGGAGGCGGTGGCAGATGCACAAGAGAATCCTCCCCGCGATACGCGCGCCTATTTTCGCGGACGTTGCCTTAAGAAATTTCCAAAAGAAGTTTATGCGGCCAGTTGGAGTTCGATGTTGTTCGATGTAGGGAACGCCCGTGTCAAACGGCTTCCCCTTTTAGATCCGTTTAAGGGGAGTTGTGAGCTGGTAGGTTCTATCTTGGATAAGGTTCAAACAGTTGATGAATTAATCGCCATGATCACAGCGTGAGGTAATTATCGATGGCAAAACAGGAAAAGAAACGGGAGAAAAAGAAAGATTCGGATAAAAAGGAGGAAAATATTGCCCCCAATCCGGAAGTGGCGGAGAAAGGAAAGAAAATAAAAGAGGAACTGGATAGTTTAATGAATGAAATTGATGATGTGTTGGAAGAGAATGCGGAGGAATTTGTGAAAAATTTTGTCCAAAAAGGAGGGGAATAGTGTTTCAGTTTCACGATCAGGGATCGAGTTTCTATCAATTGTTGACGACGCATCACCCCCAGGGACTTCCGTCCTTGCCGGGATATCCCCAGCGGGAAGGGGTGGATTTATCGCAGAAGGTCCCTCACGGGACGACGGTTTTGGCCTTGCGTTATTGCGGAGGGGTTGTCATCGCCGGAGACCGCCGCGCGACGGAAGGGACCTCCATTTCAGAACGCCGTATTGAAAAGGTCCACAAGACGGACCATTATTCTGCTATTGCGATTGCAGGTGCGGCCGGTCCCTGTAGGGATTTGACGCGGCTTTTTCAGGTGGAATTGGAGCACTACGAAAAACTGGAGGGGACGGAACTTTCTTCGGAGGGCAAGGCCAATAAGCTGGCGCAGATGATTAAAGGAAATCTCCCTATGGCGATGCAAGGGCTGGTGGTTGTTCCGATTTTTGCGGGCTACGATATCAAGCGGGGGTGCGGACGGATTTTTAAATACGATATTGTTGGCGGCCAATATGAAGAGGCGGAATATTACGCCATCGGGTCGGGCGGAAGAGATGCCCGAGGGTCGTTAAAGAAAATTTTTAAAAAGGACGCATCTTGTGAAGAGGCGATCTGTATTGCCGTTGAAGCTCTGTATGATGCGGCGGAAGGGGATACGGCTACGGGAGGACCGGATATGGTTCGGGGTATCTTTCCGACGGTGAAGATCATCAATGAACAAGGTGTGTCCGATGTGGAAGAGTCAACGATTAAGCGTCTCTTTACGGAAATTATGTCCAGGCAGGGGGGAGAATAAAGCATGGTGATGCCGTATTATGTGTCGCCCGAACAGATGATGCAGGATAAGGCGGAGTATGCCAAGAAAGGGATCTTACGGGGGCGATCGATTGTGGCTATGGAATACGAAGAGGGGATACTCCTTCTGGCGGAAAATCCCAGTTCACTGAAAAAGATTTCTGAAATTTACGACAGGATTGCCTTTGCGGGGGCAGGCAAGTACAGCGAGTTTGAAAACTTGCGTAAGGCGGGGATTCGTCACGCCGATATGAAAGGGTATCTCTACAGCAGGGAAGATGTGAACGCAAAATCCCTGGCCAACGCCTACTCCCAATCCCTCGGAACGATTTTTAGCCAGGAGGCCAAACCGTTTGAGGTAGAAATACTCGTGGTAGAAGTAGGAAAGGGCGCTGCGGAAAATGAGATTTACCGGATTTCGTTCGACGGAAGCATCTTCGATGAGAAAGGATTTTCCGTCGTGGGGGGGAAGGCGGAGCTTTTATTTTCCCATCTGAAGGGTTGCTATGAACAGAAGCCTTTAAGAGGGGCGTTGCAGCTGGCCGTAAGCGCGATGGAGGAGGTCTATAATCAAAAGGTGAAGGGGGATAGCCTGGAGGTGGCTGTTTTAGACCGAACCCGGCCGCATCGGGCGTTCCGTCGACTTTATTTAAAGGAATTAACCGACTATCTAAATCATACAAAATGAAAAGCCGCGTTTTTGGATTGGAAAGCGAATATGGATTGATCTTTGCCCCGCAGGGAAGGGTCTATCTGCCGATGGAGAAGATTTTAGGGTACATCTTCGAGGGATTAATTCCAAACAGTTGGCCTTCCAACGCCTTTTTGGGAAATGGGGCGAGATTCTATCAAGATACGGGCTGTCACCCGGAATACTCTACACCGGAATGTGACAATTTGTTTGATCTGGTGGTGCATGACAAGGCAGGGGAACGTCTTTTGGAGTCGTGCCTTCCAATTGCCGAGAAACGCCTGAAAGAGGAGGGGCTGCCCGGAAAGATTTATATTTACAAAAACAATACCGATTCGATTGGAAATACTTACGGATGTCATGAAAATTATTTACTGCGCAGAGATGTGGATTTTTGGAAGGTGGCGGAGCAGATGATTCCTTTTTTCGTTACGAGGCAGATTTATGCCGGTGCGGGGAAGGTGTTGAAGGTTTCTGGAAAATGCCATTATTTCCTCTCACAGCGCGCGCAACATATTCACGAAAAATCCTCTTCCTCGACGACATCGTCTCGAAGCATCATCAATACCCGCGATGAGCCGCATGCCGATGCGGAGAAATACCGCAGGCTCCATATCATTGTGGGAGACTCCAATATGTCGGAATACGTCACCTACCTGAAGGTGGGAACGACCGCCCTTGTTCTCTCTCTGATTGAGACGGGATTTGCTGTGCCCAACATGGAGCTCGAAGATCCTGTGAAGGCGATGCGCGAGATTTCGAGAGATGTTACCTTAAAGAAACGGGTGCGATTGGCGGGGGGAAAGGAGATGACGGCCATTGAAATTCAGCGGGTCTATTTGGAAAAGGTCAAGGAATATGTTACCTCGGAAGATGACGATGACGTCAGCGTTGATCTATTGGAGCGATGGGAATATGTGCTCAATGAATTGGAAGAAGATCCCCAGCGGCTTTCTCGCGAAATTGATTGGGTGATTAAAAAGGAATTGATCACATCGTATATGGAAGAGCGGGGGTGCGGTTGGGACGATCCGCGTGTGGCAATGTTGGACCTTCAATATCATGACGTCAATCAGAGTCGGGGACTTTACTCCCTCTTGTGTCGTCAAGACTTGGTGGAACGGATTGCAACGGAGGCGGATATCCAAAGGGCCCTTGAGATTCCACCCCAGACGACGCGGGCGAAGGTGCGTGGGGACTTTATCCGTTTTGCCAAAGAAAAGAATCGATCGTATACGGTCGATTGGACCTATCTCAAATTAAACGGCTATTGGGAGGAGACGATCCTCTGCATGGATCCGTTCTCTTCGTCTAACCCGCGCGTATCGGAACTTATTGCAGCCGCAGTGCCTCATAAATAGCAGACGGCCTTACGTCTTCATGGACGTGCCTCCTCGCCCTTTTAGAGTTGTCGCTTCCTTTTTCAGCACGCTGCGCTTTTCTTGGCCCTTATACCCAAAACCGGGTGTCTTTATGAAGTCATTTATTTTTGTTTCAAGCCTTTTACTCTCGTTCCTGTCGGAAGGTTTGCGTGCGGAAGCCTTATCGATCAAGGCAAAACAGGGAGAGGTCGTTTCCCTCTCTTTGAAATTTGAGCCGGGGGTCCGTTTGGTTCATGGAATCTTTTTGAATCAAAAGATACCATTTTTTAAAAAATCGGCAGAAGAATTTTTTGCCCTGATTGGGATTGATATGGCCCAAGCTCCCGGACCGCAACCGCTTGAGGTTGTTTGGAGGAAGGGAGAGGAGGTAAGAAGAGAGGTACATGTTATTGATGTCATAGCGGGCGCCTTTGGTACCGAGGCGATCACACTCCCAAAGGAGATGGTGGACCTGGATCCTACAACGTTAGCCAGGGTGAACGACGAAAAGGCGCAGATCTTGCGTGTGTTTAACCAGAGTGAAGATCAGAGGCGTTGGGAGGGCCGTTTTCTGGTACCGGTGGAGGGGAAAATCCTCGGTACGTTTGGTTTTCGGAGAATGCTGAACGGACAGCTTAGAAATCAGCACAGCGGTGAAGATATTGGCGCGCCGTTGGAAACCTCGGTATTAGCGTCCAACGATGGAAAAATTGTCCTGGTGGGCGATTTTTATTTTAATGGCCACTCCGTGGTTATCGATCACGGAATGGGTCTTTTCACGATGTACTTTCATCTATTGAGTGCCACGGTCAAGGAAGGAGACCTGGTCAAGCGCGGAGAGGCGATCGGTTTAGTCGGAAAATCGGGCCGGGCCACCGGCCCTCATCTCCACTGGGGTGCGCGACTCAATAGCGCGCGGGTTAATCCTTTTTCTCTGGTCTCTTCGGTAAAATAGAATTAAAGCAATTCCTCTTTAATCGCAATGGAGGCTTTTTGCTTGAGGCCGAGGGTATACGCCTGGAGGGATTTTCGCTGTTTTTGAAGTAAAAGCCTGGGAATGGTCTTTTCTGGATCGTTTGGATTTTCTTTCCCTGCCTCTTCTATTTCGCTCGGGGTGAGCGCGACAGCGTCTTGCACCAATGTTTTTGCCTTTTCAATCAGCAGTTCCATCCGTTGCTGCCGTTCGAACTGGGTGGGGGGCAGTTTCTCGAATACCAGAACACGACGATAGAGCTCAGGATCAAACTTGCCCTCTTTCTGAAACCCTGGAAGCCGGATGATGGAGTTCTTC
>SBBT01000020.1 GCA_005239595.1 Candidatus Troglogloeales bacterium
CTACAGAGGTCTCGGAGGGGAGGAGGAGGGCGGGAGTAGCTTTGGCGGGTTGGTTTGGGGAAAGTATTTTGAAGAGACAGCGGAGGCGATGGTCTGAGCGGTTTATTTTCGGGAGGTAGGACAATAGGTATCCAGCCTCAGTGGACCTGAAGTATGTGGGAGCAAGGGGAGGGATTTCAGAAAGCGAGGGCGGCCGTCACGGCGGTCGAGCATGTTCAAGCGCATGAGCCAAGCTTCGCCGGAGGCGCCGGGTTTTGGCCAGGATCTTTTTTCGTGCAGACTCACTGAGGGTCAGGACCAATTCCTGATGTTGAAGCGGTGTGAGGAAGGCCATGTAATTTTGATAATAGATGATGATGACCGTAAGCGCGGGCCGCAAGAGGTCCAGGATGCGGGTCTGAGTTTTTGGGTTGAGCTCCTTACGACCCATCCGTAAGAGAAACCACTGTAACAAGCTATAGGTCAGTAAAACGAAAACGACCTGATGAACCACCAGAGAAAAAGCGCGAGAGGGAAAGGACTCCAGATCACTGAAGCACTTCAGTTGCCGGTGTCGTTCTTCAATGCTGGTGCGCAAGCCATACGCCTGGCGGCTACGGGCTGGTTCACGAATGGGAGCCGTATCGAGCAGCACCCAGTAGTCCGTATGTCCGTCGGCATACGTCTCTCGGTTGACCAGGACGTCAAGCGGGATGGGGCAACTGGAAAAGGTCTCCACGCGACTGACCGTCGCTATTTCGGACCGAACTCGCACCTTCGAAGGGTCGGGCAAATCCGGAGGAGGGGTTTGAGCTTTCTTTCGGGCCAAGGTTCTTTGCCGTGCCTCTTCTCGCTTTTGAATCGATGGAGGGCGGTGAACAGGGATCGGCTTTGAAGAAGAAACGGGCGGGATCCAGGGCTGAAAGGATAGCTCTCCCGCTTCGGCCAGACCGAGCACATCCTGGTAGATGTCCATATTGTGACGCGCCGGGATGAGAACATGAACTCCCCACTCTTGTTTGCACCGTCCGATCTGAGCCCCGTCCAAAAAACCGCGGTCCAGAATCAGCCGCTTCATTACTCCCCGGCCGTGGTGCTCGACAAAGGCTTCCACAAGGCGATAAAGAAGCGGGGCTTCATGGTCTTGGCCGGCAGTGACTACCAACCCCGCATAGAGAAAAAATTCGGCGCTCCAGTTCGTATGTATCAGACTGACCAATTTATAGCAGCGCTTCCAGGTGCATCGGGCGCGCTCCTTGGCCGTCAACTTCGATGTGTCTACGGGATGATTTTGCTCATCAAAGAGCATGAGTGAAGAATTCTCATAATTCGGATTGTTGGGGACAAACAGATACGTCGCGTCGCCAATGAAAATCCCCTCGGCATCAAAGGCATGATGCTGTTTGAAGATTCCCACCACATCCCGATTGAACCAATTCTGCAGAAGGTCGGGTTCCGTCCGTCGGGCCATCTTGCGCAAGTAATCCTGATCGCATGGCGTCTGACGGTCAAACGTATTCTTTTCGTTGAACCCTTCGCAGGCCAATGACACATCCCCCGTTTGGGGATGGACCGCTTTATGACCCATCTCGGGACCAAAGGCCTGGACCATCCCTCCAGAACGGACCACGTAGGGAAAAGCATGAAAGGGATGGACCCCATGAAACCGCATGGAAAGATCACTGGCAAGGTAAACCCACACGGGAACATCGTGCTTCTTGCAAGGAGACGGATATGTATCGGCGAGCTTATGCAAGACATTCTTCCCGACCAAAGCTCGAAAAAAATCAGCTTCGGATACCTCTCCTACTGCCTCCAAATAATCAAACTCTCCGCAACGGAATGCCTCGATCACGAATGAATCATTGCGCTCATAAAGGATGGGACCGGTTCCCAACCCGTCCGATTCTTTCATCTCAAGGATTCCTCCCGGCGAAGTTTCTCAATTCGGTCCATTAAGGTCAGAATCTCTCGATGAATCTCCGTGACCCGCGCCCGAGCGCGACGAAACCGCAAGTACTCCTCGCTCTTTTTCTTGATCTCCACAACGCGCCCCGAGGGAATCGAAAGAAGCCGGCTTTTCCCTTCCTCGCTCCAGGTTAACACCATGCTCCGGTGCAGATCCCCCCGCGTACAGATACAGTTGGGTTTGCCGCATTTGCGAGCCAACTCATAGACGTTGCCTTTGACCAGCACAGATCGCCCGAAGACAACCTTCAGAACCCGCTGCAGGTCCGCAAGGCGGCCCCGCAGGGCGGACCGCAAACGGCTCAGCTCTTCTCGATCTCGCTTATTCTGCATTTTATTATATATAATTGCATACAGATTTCGATAAGTCAAGTGAAAAAAAATAGATACCTTGAAAAAACAATTGCGGCTATATCAAGGAAATGCTACAGTGGCGCGGGCAGGAAAAAGCCATTCCCCAGTGTCTGAATTGCAGACCCGGATCAGGCATGGACGTAAACCTTTGTCTTTGTCGGTCTGGCCATCAGTTTTTCGATCTTTGCCTGAACCTTCTTTCTTTCTGGATTCTTTTCCCATGCCTTCCATTCGTCAACGCTCTGCCACGTGGTGATGACAATAAAATTGGAGTGGTCATCCAGTGAGCGAAGCGTCTCACCGGAGATGTACCCCCTGGAGGGAACCGCCTTCAGCCTCAACTCCCTAAGCAGTTTTGCAAATTCCACTTCCTTCCCCTTCTTCACCTTCCGGTCGATGATGATCCTGACTGCCATAAACCCTCACCTCCCTCTCTTTTTATATCATCCTACCAATTCTTTTCATACATTTCAAGGGGAAATTTTATCTTTAAGGTGAGTCAAACCGTTGTTAATCAGATAGTCGGTTAGTCAAATGACTATAGGACTACAGGACCATTAAACTATGAGACTATAAGAAGGGCAGGGGAGAGGGCATCCATGCCCTTGGGAAACATTCTCGTCTTCGAGATGTCCTCGACTACTTTATCCCCGGGGATGTGTCCGCCGATGCCAGGTTCGCCCCCTGCCCAATCCTTTTTTGCTAATCAGTGTAAATTGAAAAATTAATATTTCAA
>SBBT01000135.1 GCA_005239595.1 Candidatus Troglogloeales bacterium
ACGTAACGTTTTGGCAACTTCACGCACCTGTGCGTTCACTTTCTCTTCGCTCAATTCTTTTGCGGCCGAGACTGAACCGGTAAAAAACAGCAAGGACAATAGGATGAGACCGCCCACCCTCATGAAATCACCCTCCCCGACAGGAGCGGTTCAATCACCTTTTCCACGATATGCGTATAGTTCGCCCCGATAAGCGGCCCAATCGTCTTATACCGAATGATCCCTTTTTGATCAATCACGAAGGTCTCCGGAACACCATAAATTCCGTAATCGATTGATATCCTTCCATCCCGATCGATCACGTGATTAAAATTATTCCCATGCACCTTAAGATATTGTTTCGCCAGTTCTTCTTTGTCCTGATAGTTAATACCGAGCATGGTAAAGTTTGGGTTTTCTTGAAACCGTCGATTGATGGCAAGAAGGGAAGAATGCTCCATTTTGCATTCTTGGCACCAGGATGCCCAGAAATTAAGCACCACTACCTTTCCCTTTAATCGGTTAAGGGAGACTTCTCTGCCGCTATGCATTTCAGGAGCGGAAATTTCAGGGGCTTGCGTATGAACAATCACTGGCGGAATATAAGAAGGATTTCCCCAGAGTCCCTGGTAAAAGAGGGCGATCAACCCTAAGAGACCTGTCAGAAGAAAAACATGCCAGACTTTAATCCTCTCCATCGTGTCTATATCCGGATCCTGTTAGGGAGATTCTGTTTGAACAGATTGCGGTACCGGGTTAACCGTTTTGACGGATACCTCCTGCCCCTCCGGGACTTTTCTCCAGCCCTTTCTGAAAACATTTAAAATAACGCCGAGCCCCATGATCGCTCCCCCATACCAAACCCAAAGCACTAGGGGATTGTGCAAGGCACGGACCCTCGCCCATGAGCCATCCGGAGAAACCTCCGGAATCGTAAGAAAAAGGTGGCCCATGTAAACCTGATAAATTGCAGCCTCGGTCGTCGGTGTCTGGGAAACGGTGTAGATCCGTTTCTGGGGACGGAGGGTTGTTATAAATCGGCCGCTACGATAGATATGAAACAGTGCTTCCTCTCCTTTCCAGTTTACTCCCTCCACGTGATAGAGGGCAGTCATTTTTACCTTATACGCCCCTAACGCAGCCGTTTCTCCTGGCCGCAGAATTACTATCTTCTCCGTCTGATAAATCGTGGAAAAGATAATTCCCGTAATCATCACCAGAACGCCAATGTGCGTCAGGATTCCGGTCATCCGCCTGGGGTTGGATATACAGCCCAGAATAAATCCTTTCAGAGGGTTGACCTTGGTCCGCTTTGCCCAAACCATGGAGATACGGCTAAAGTCCGCAAAAATAACCGACAGGACAAAGGAGACAACGGTTAATCCTGCCAATGCGTAGACGTTTCGTATTCCGGTTACCACGCAGAGAATCAACACAGCCGCGGCAATGAACAGCGGTTTTATAAAAAGCCTTTTTAAGTAGTCCAGGGATGCTTTCCGCCATGGGATATAGGGGCCGATCCCCATCAGAAATGTCAGTCCCAAGGCAATCGGCATAAAGGCTGCATTGTAATAAGGGGGCCCTACCGAGACCTTTTTAAACTTGAGCGCCTCAACAAAAAGGGGGTAGAGGGTTCCAACAAAAACCGTTACCAGGGCCACCAGGAAAAACAGGTTATTAAAAAGAAAAGCCGACTCACGGGACACAATGGAATCTAACGTAACCCGGCTTCTCAATTTAGGCGATCGGAAAATAAGCGTTCCGAACGACAAGAGCAGCATAAAGGAGAGAAATGCCAGGATATAAAGTCCTCTGCCTGGATCGGTCGCGAAGGTATGGACGGAAGAGAGAATGCCGCTCCTGACTAAAAAGGTTCCAATCAGAGAGAGGGAAAATGCAAGAATAATCAGGAATAAATTCCAGACCTTAAACATTTTTCTCGTCTCCTGAACCATGGCCGAGTGCAGGAAGGCCGTCACGGCGAGCCAGGGCATAAACGACGCGTTCTCAACCGGATCCCATCCCCAATATCCTCCCCAACCGAGTTCGTAGTACGCCCAATATCCTCCCATCAGAATTCCGGTGGTCAATGCGAGCCAGGCCATCAATGTCCACCGCTGTGTCGCCTTAATCCACTCCTCTCCCAGCCGCCCGGAGAAGAGGGCCGCCATCGCAAATGAAAAAGGGATAGACAGCCCGACATAACCAAGATAGAGCATCGGCGGATGCACCACCATGGCAGGGTCCTGCAAGAGGGGATTTAAATCCCTTCCATCCAGAGGCACGGGGTTTATTCTTTCAAATGGGTTTGACAGGAACAGGATCAGGAGCAAGAACCCCATCTGTATGAGGGATTGGATCGAAAGGAGATAAGGCATCACAACCGGCTGGCTTTTCCAGTGGATTCTGGCTGCAAGCGCACAAAAGAGAGCCAAAACCCAGACCCAAAGAAGCAGAGAGCCTTCATGTCCTCCCCAAAGCCCTGCAATTTTATAAAATATCGGCAGTTTGCTGTTTGATGTGGTGTAGATGTACTTTACGGAGTAATCCTGGCTAACGTATGAAAAGATCATGGCCGCCATGCCGATCGAAAGAAGGAAAAAATTGGCTGTCACCGCCTGTCGCGCAACGGCAACCCAGACGCCATTCCTGGATTGCAGACCGATCATCGGAGAGACCAAACCGACCACGGAAAGCACCAACGCGGTCACAACGGCGAAATGACCTATTTCAATAACCAATTGCCACACCCTCCTGATTCACTACTCTAGTTTTAACGTCCTTATAAAATCTTTTTTGGGAAGAGTTGCCCCCGCTTTTTGCATTTCCACCGGCATATAGTCTTCAGAATGTTTAGCCATAATCATCTGGGAATAGAATGTCCGGTCTTTATCCCAATAACCTTCTGCGACCGCCCCCTGCCCTTCTTTAAACAGATCCGGCAGGATACCCTCAAACGTCACAGGGATCGTCCCTGCCCCATCCGTCAGTTGAAAATGGATTTTGTTGAGCGCGTGGGGAGCGACACGCATGCTTTCCTTCACCACCATGCCGGCCACACGAACCTTCTTTCCGTAACGGTCAGAAGAAAAGGCAACCACCTCGGACGGTGTTACAAAATAGACAAGATTTTTACCAAAATTTCCAAAGGCAAGATAGGCCAAACCGGCTGCTATCGTGATTATACTGATGAACAGACCTAATCTTTTTCTCCCTGTCATCAATATTCCCCCGGCTGGTAGCCTTTCTCTTGTTTAATCTTGATATATAACAAGGCGACGTTCCTCTCCATATTAAACAGGAAAACCACCATTGGAATAAACGCAATCAGATAAGCCGCTGCGATGAAATCGTAATTGGGTATGGGCACAATCTTATCAGCGGCAACCATTTGGGTCGCCGGATCAAATCGGCCTTCCACCACGATTGTTTTCAATTCCCTTAGATCGCCTGTATTCTCGCCGCCATACTGGACCAGCACACGTTCGTTATCTCCGGAAAGTTGAAACGTTATCTCTCCGGCAGCGCTGTTACGCCCTAAAGAACCACTTTCCACGACCCCTAGAACCCGAACGTTGCCTCCATCTGAGGTTGTAAGCCCACCTGGCGTGATGGCGATCACCTCGTTATAATAACGTCGGAAACCCAAAATGGCGACAAACGCCACCAATATGAGCAGCCCACTCCAGCGAAGATAAAGCATGACCATTCCTGAGCGCCCTATGGGTTCGCCTCGCTTAACAGGCGTCCCTGTTTGGCCTCCAAGAGACGTTTCAGATAGAGCATCTGCGTCCGTACCATCAACATATATGCAAGGAGGAATGAAAATCCAAGAGACATGAAGAGTAAAGGGGTCAACATCTGGGGGGCAATACTTAAACCACGGGTGGAGACAGACAGTGGTTGATGCAATGTCCGCCACCATTCTACTGAAAAATAGACAATGGGAAGATCCACAAACCCGATAATCGCCAAGACGGCCGCGTACGTCGCCTCTTTTTCAGGATCATCTATAAAACTCCGAAGCATCAGGTAGCCCACTAATATCGCCAATAGCAGGGCAAAGGAAACCAGGCGGGGGTCCCATGTCCACCATGTGTTCCAGGTCGGCTTCGCCCAGATCGATCCTGTTACCAGGGCCATGGTTGTAAAAAAGACGCCAATACCTGCGGCCGCCTGGCACAGATTGTCCACAACAGGATCCTTTTTCCAAAGATACCAGAGGCTTCCGGCAAAAAGAACGGTGTAAACCAAAAGAGAGGTTTTTGCGGATGGGACATGCACATACATGATACGAACGACCTCTCCTTGATAGTAATCCGGCGGCGAGGAGACCAATCCCAAATAGAGGCCAATGAGAATAAAAACGAAGGCCGCTCCCCCAAACCATCCCTCGTATCGGCGGAGTTTTCCAATTAAGCGATTTCCGAGCATCTTCCCTCTAACGCGGCAAACCCGGAAGGAAGGCTCCCCCCAACGCTCACATCCGCTCGTTGTTTTACGGGTTTATACGCTGTCCAAGTTTCTGCGGAAATGGGGATGAAGTTACACACCATCTAGAATCTGCTAGTAATCCAGAATAAACTCAAACACCCAAAAAGAGATCAGGACAAAAACAACATCAAATACAGCTAAAAGCTCAACCCAATGGCGGTAAAGAGAAAAAGGGTCGCCACCGAATGCGCCCCGCGTCGATTCAACTGCTCCGATAAGGATAGGCACTGCCAAAGGCATCAAGAGGATCGGGAACATCACCTCCCGTGCCCGGATGTGAACTGTCAAGGCTGAAAACAGGGTCCCCAATGCCGAGAGGCCAACCGTGGCAAGGAGAGATATTAACAGGATCTGGGGTAGATTTTCAAGTATGTTCAGGTTAAAAAAAATAATAAACAAGGGATATAGAACAGCCTCTACCGAAAGGAGAAAAAGGAGATTTCCGATAAACTTTCCCAGATAGATAGCCCCCTTTGAAATGGGCGCGATTTGCAGATATTCCATGCAATCATTCTGGCTCTCCGGAAGGAAAGATCTCCCGAGACCAATCACCGCGGTAAAACCAAACGCCACCCATATTATCCCTGGCATTACAACTTCCAACACCTTGGCATCCATGGAAAAACTGAAACTAAAAATCAGAATAACAATGAGCGCGAAGAAAAACATCGAGGAGAGATTTTCGCGGTTGCGCACCTCGCTTAGGAGATCCTTCCACACAATCCATTTTATCACGTTAAAAAAGGGCATGGTCCTCCATGAGATCTGATCGGGTCAGTTCTTTAAAAACGCTTTTCTTCAAGACACCGGCCCGATGGACGACCCCCAACACACTTGACCGATCATGGGTTGTAACTAATACGGCAGCGCCTCCCTTGTTAAATTCAAGAATCGCATCATTTAGCATCGCAACGCCCTGCTCGTCCAGTGAGGCGTAGGCCTCGTCTAAGAGAAGAACTTTGGGGCGAATGAGAAGTGCCTTTGCGATGGAAAGGCGTTTTTTCATGCCTGCGGAGAGGAATCGGGCCTTCATTTTAGAAAAGGCCCCAATACCCACACGGTCCAGGGCCGTTTTAACTTCATTGCCGCCAGGAACCATGCCTCGAAGTCCAAGTGTAAATTGTATGTTTTCTTCAACGTTTAGATCATCGTAGAGATGGGACCCATGGCTTATCAAAAATAATTGTTCACGAGCCTTCACTTTTTCCTTCCTGCTATCATACCCCATAATGGCCAACTCTCCGGAAGAGGGACGGTACACTGTGGCAATAATTCTCAAAAGGGTTGTTTTCCCAGCGCCATTTGGCCCAAATAACGCAAAACATTCACCTTCCCCCACTTCAATGGAGACGCTTTTGATCACCTCTCGATGATAAAACGATTTGCTTAACTCTTTTCCATGGATGGAGACCATATCTGTCTCTGCTGTATTTTGAACGGGTAGAAGATAGTTGATCATCGTAACATGGCACCCTCAATTCGGGCAAGGTCACCTAAAGGTCACCCATGACCAGACAGGTCCTGTATGATCCCGACTGGCGGGTGCTTGTTTACGTGGCATGGTTCCTGGTGGTTCGCTTCCTGGTGGTTCGCAATCTTTACTCATGTTTCCCTTTGTGATATATTTGGAACGTGTTCAGTCTTGGAATACCGTCAAGGCCATTCATGCTGATCTTCAGCATCGGGCTCCTTGCGTTTTTTACTTTTTCCCTGGTTTTTGGCTTAAAAAAAAGAGGGGCCCCTGCAATTCCTGAAGTCATTGGAAAGGCAGATGCTAATGTCGGTTCATTCTCACTTGTTCAAACGAACCACGGGGTCAAAGATTGGGAGATAAAGGCGACACGCGCGGAGGTTTTTGAGAAAAAACAGCAGGTCGTCTTAAAGGATGTTTCTGTGACGTTTCAGGGCCGCCAGGGAGACTCCCTAAAGTTAAGGGGAGAGAGAGGAATCATCGACACACTAAGACAGAATTTCTTCCTCAAGCAAGAAGGGGGTTTCGTCTTGGCAGAGTTTAGTAACGGCTATACCGTAAAGACTTCCGATTTAACGTGGAGAAACGACCGGAGGATGCTCGTAACGGAAGGGCCCCTTCGGATAACCGGTCCTTTTATCAATGTCAACGGAAAGGGGTTACGTCTGATGGTGGATAACCAGGTAATGACGGTGTCCGGCAATGTTCAAGCGCAACTTTATTAAAAGTTTTATTTTCCTCTTCTTCTTTTTCTCCAGCGTATGCAAAAGCGCCTTTTCCGAGGATTCTCCTCGTACACAGATCGAGGAAATCCCTATTTCTGTTTCCTCAGATACCATGACGGTTCACGGTCTTGAAGATCGCGCCTTGTTTGAAGGAAACGTTCTCATTACCCAGGGGGATTTGCAGATAAAAGCAGACCGTTCACAACTCTATATGGCAGAACCTGTTCCTCCCCATCGATCCGCCTCCCCCGCATCCGGGAATCCTGACATCAAAGGAGCACGGGCAATCACGAGAATTGAGGTATCAGGTCACGTTGCCATTCAACAAGGCAATCGGCATGCCACCGCAGAACAGGGGGTATATGACCGGGAGAAGAATGCAATTATTTTGATGGGCAATCCAGAGGCATGGGAAGGAGACTATCGCGTGCGTGGGAAAACAATTACCTTTTTCAGAGCACAAAAACGGTTTTGGGTCGATGAAGGCCGGATGGTTATTTATCCCAAGCAAAAAGGCCACAATAAGTAGCTTTGTACCGACTGAAGGGTACTTGAATGCTAGAGGCGCGTGGACTCGAAAAAAGTTATCAGGGCCGCAAGGTGGTGCGTCAGGTGACGCTCCAGATTGCCCCTGGCGAGATTGTCGGACTCCTGGGACCCAACGGCGCGGGCAAGACCACGACCTTTTCGATGATCATTGGACTTACCTCCCCCGACCATGGTGAGATATTCCTGAATGGGGAGAACATTACAGAAATACCGATGTATCGACGGGCGAAAAAGGGGGTTAGTTATTTACCACAAGAAGCCTCCGTCTTCAGGAATCTTAGCGTGGAAGAAAATATTATGGCTATCCTGGAAACCCTGCACATTCCTCCTTCAGAACAGCGCGCACGGCTTTCCTCCCTTTTGACAGAACTTCACATTGCACATTTGGCGAAATGTAAAGCCTATACCCTCTCCGGGGGAGAAAGACGGCGGCTTGAAATTACACGGGCCCTGGTACTCTCTCCCCAATATATGCTTTTAGATGAGCCTTTTGCGGGGATGGATCCGATTGTCGTCATCGATATTCAAAAGATTATTTTCCAATTAAAGGAAAAAGGGATCGGGGTCCTCATCACAGATCATAATGTTCAAGAGACACTCGCAGTCACGGACCGCTCGTATATTATTCATGATGGCGGAATTCTTATGTCGGGCACCTCATCAGAGATTGCAAACAGTCCAGAGGCCAAAACCATTTATCTGGGAGATCGTTTTCGCTTGCAAGATCAACAGGTCGGTTAGTTAAACGGTACCGTCACCTTAGCGTCGGGTTACAGTATGTCTCCAGCAGAAAACAACATGGGGATGAGGCTTGAGGCAAGGCTTCAGCAAAAGCTGGTTCTCACACCCCAGCTTCAACAAGCCATCAAACTCTTGCTCCTCTCCAGAATCGAGTTAAACCAGGTTATCAACCAGGAACTGCTTGAAAACCCACTCTTGGAAGAGTCGGTTGCCGACGTAGCGGAAGAGACCCCTGCCGTTCTTCCCGACGACGAAGTTCAAGACACGACGGAGCAAGTGGGACCGAGTGAGTTTGATTTAAAATGGGAAAACTACTATGTGGATGACGATTGGGGTGAGAGAGAAGACGCCCCTGCGTCCGAAGAACTCCCTTCCTACGAGCAGACGCTCAGCAAGCAGGTTTCTCTGGTTGACCACCTTTTATGGCAATTGTCCCTCTCTGCGGTAACGGAAAAAGAGAAGGAAATCGGCACGTTCTTGGTCGGAAATCTTGACGAAGATGGGTATTTACGGGTTTCAATTGAAGAAATTGCCTCTTCAGCAGGGGTTCCCGTCGAATTAGTTGAAGAGGCGTTAAAGATGGTCCAGAAATTCGATCCTGCTGGCGTGGGAGCGAGGGATATCAAAGAATGCCTCCTGATTCAGGTCGCACAGTTAGGCCTTAGTGGTTCTTTGGTTGAAACCATCATTCAAGGGCATCTGGAGTTGCTGGAATGGAAGGCCTACCAGAAAATTGCAACGAATTGTAATGTCTCATTGAAAGAGGTGTTGGCGGCTGTAAAGATTATCGAACATTTAGAACCAAAACCGGGCCGTCCCTATGGCCCCGATGGAAATATCTCCATGATTCCCGATGTATTTGTTGTGAAATCTGAGGGGCGATATACGGTTCTCTTAAACGATGACGGTCTCCCAAAACTAAAAATTAGTTCTTATTACCGAAACATGCTTCGTTCAAAAGAGACGATGTCCGAGGGGACAAAGAGCTACATGGATGACAAGTTTCGATCGGCGCTTTGGTTGGTTCGCAGCATTGAACAACGTAACCGTACAATCCGGCGTGTTGCAGAAAGTATTGTGAAGTTTCAGTATGACTTTATGGAACGGGGGGTGCGTTATTTAAAACCCTTGATTTTAAGGCAGGTGGCCCGCGACGTCTCGATGCACGAATCGACGATCAGTCGCGTCACTACCAATAAATGCATGCTCACACCACAAGGAATTTATGATCTGAAGTTTTTTTTCAATAACAGTCTGCCTAGAAGCGGCCACGACGCCGAGGACTTCTCTTCCGTCGTGGTCCGTGAAATGATCAAGAAAATGGTTTCAGAAGAAGATCCGTCCCATCCCCTTAAAGATCAGGAGATTGTGGCGCATTTAAAGGGGGAATCTATCGAAATTGCACGGCGGACGGTAGCAAAATATCGGGTTACGCTAAAAATTCCTTCTTCGAAACGTCGAAAAAGTCTCAATGCTTGAAAATAGTCCTGTAGCCGTTTAACGATAAGGAGGGTCTATGGGTGTGGTAATCACAGGCAGGCAGATGGAAATCA
>SBBT01000141.1 GCA_005239595.1 Candidatus Troglogloeales bacterium
ACCTGCTTCAGCCCCATCCCCGCCCCAGGCCGCTCAATCTCAGTAAAGTGACCGGTATTTCCCAAAATCCCGTCAAGGCGCAATACGAGCGGTTTCCCTATCCTCCGATCGGCATATTCGCCTTGCCAAAAAAACGTCAGGCGATCAACCTGACGTATGAAAAAGGGACCCAACTTGCCTTTGGCGACGCCCGCTCTCATGATGGGATACGAATTCTTGTTGCCGGGGGAGGAACATTCGAGCCGATGGTGGTGGCAGAGGCCCATCCCAGAGCTGGGAAAATCGTTGCGGTCGATTTAAGCGAGGCATCTCTATCACGCCTTCGGATTCGGATTGCACTTGCGAAGATTTCGCGCCCCTTTCGACGGCTTCCGAAAATTCAGTTGGTTTGCGCTGATCTTCATGAATGGGACGATCAACCGTTTGATTTTATCCTTGCCTCGAACATGCTTCAGACCGCGCCGGATCCGGCGGTGCTGCTGGGACGGCTGGCTGGTATGCTTAGATCGGAGGGTATACTGCGGATCGTTACTTATCCAAAAGCGAGCCGATTCTGGATTTATGAAACATCACGATGGTTTCGCCTGCAGGGGCTTGATCCTTCCTCGTCCCATCTTGTGAGGGCGTGTGACAGGGCGATTAAGATGCTTCCGGATAAGCATCCGATACGATCCTGTTTTGAAAGCCATGCTGAAACAAAAACGGTAACAGGTCTTGTGGATGCCTTCTTTCATGCGTGTGACAATCCTTTAAGCCCGCTTCAATGGAAAGAGGCTTCTGCCGCGGCTGGCTTGACCCTTATGGGAGAGACTCAAACGGAAAGCTCGCGTTCCTCATTTTTAGATGAAATTGTTCCGGAGATGCGCCTGCTTGATCCCTGGCTTAAACTCGAAATCCTGGACCTGTTACATGAGCTTTGTGCCAAGCCTGTTCTTTGGTTTAGAAAGAAAGATCCAATGTCAAAAGGGGGGGGCGCCCGGCAAGAAGAACACTTTATCGAAATGGCCTCTCTATCTTCTTCTCCTGACACGACATTCCTCTCGAAGGGACAAAGTCCAAAAGAAGTTGCAAAGAGGTGTAACGGTATAAATCCTCCTATCTTCCGTCTACCCTCATCGCCCCGATGGAAGATTGCGGCCGGTTTAAGGCGGGCAGAATCTCTATGGGAGGGATCGGGTGTCTCGCTTTCTGATGTTTACCGAAGGTTGGAAAAGGAGGTGGGTCCTCGGGTCTCTCCCTCCTCTCCCGATCGAATTTTGCCGGGCCTTGCCATTGTGGATTACCCATTAGAAGAGATTCTCTCCATCCTCGAGCCATGGAGCGATGAAGATTGGTCTCAACTGGAAATAATGGCGGGCAACCGGCTTCAGATTTATAGAGAGGGGGATGCTATTCCGGGCCAATCTCTTGCCAGGCAGGCTGAATGGCTGCAGCTTCGCTATGGCCCACAAGAAAGTTTTATCCCGATAGAGATCAAAAATATCCCTCCCGTATAGGAAATCTCTGCCTATCTCCATCGGCAAAAAGAGCCCTTTCCATCCTGGTTTTAATGAAAAACGCTTTGTAATCAGGCCAAAAACATGTGGCATGACTATTGCTTAATTATAGGGCGTGTTATTGGATGAGGTGAAGCGATGAACGAGATTTGGCCGGTTCTTTCCGGGGCGTGGTTGCAGGAGAGGCGTATTGAAGCGTTGACCAACAACCTTGCGAATACCAATACAAAGGCTTTTAAGAGAGACCGTGTTTTCTTTGAAAGTTTAAGCCCGATTTCACGCGACATAAAGAGAGGAGATAAAACCTCGATACAGGCGACCCCCACTTTCAGTATTTTTAGCCAGGTTAAGACCGATTTCTCACAAGGGGCGATGCGTGTGACGGACGAACCACTTGATATTGCAGTTGATGGAGATGGGTTTTTCGCGGTTCAAACTCCGCAAGGGGTTCGGTATACCCGAAATGGAAATTTTACGCTCGATGCACAGGGACAGATTGTTACCCAAAACGGGTTTGCGGTTTTGGGAGACGGCGGTGCGATTATTCTTCCCCCGGGCAAAGTGAATATTACAAACAATGGAAAGGTGTTTGTGGATAAGGAAGAGGTTGCTACGTTATCTACATTTGAGTTTGCCGATCGAGGCACTCTTAAAAAGGTGGGAGATTCCCTTTTTGAGGCGGTCGAGGGTACTGCAACCCCTTCGACCGAGATCCGGGTACGTCAGGGGATGTTGGAGCAGTCCAATGTTAACCCGGTGGAAGATATGGTCGCCATGATTGGTGCCATGAGGTCGTATGAATGGTCCCAGAAGGCGATACACACGGTTTCCGAAATTGCGGGTAAAAGCGCCAATGAAGTCGGACGGCTTGCTTAGTAAGGCGCGTGAGCGAATTGAAATAATAATGATGGAGGTTTTTCATGATTAAGGCGTTATCGATTGCCAGTACCGGCTTGTCGGCCCAGCAGATGTCGGTTGAAGTTATTTCCAACAATCTGGCCAACGTCTCAACGGTGGGGTTTAAGAAAAGCGCTGCGGAATTTCAGGATTTACTCTATCAGACGTTAAAGGCGGCTGGAACCTCGACCGGGGTCGGAACGCTGCCGGTCGGGATGCAGGTCGGTTCGGGGGTCAGGCCGGTGTCGGTCCACCGGGAATTTAAACAGGGGGATTTTCAACAGACCCAAAACCCGCTTGACCTGGCCATCGAAGGAGAGGGATTTTTCCAGGTTAGTCTGCCGGACGGGTCAACAGCGTATACGCGGGCCGGTGCATTGAAACTTGATAACGAAGGGAAAATCGTGACGGCGGAGGGGTTGCCGCTCATCCCGAATATTTCCATTCCTGCCGGTACCCAGACCATTACGGTCGCCTTGAATGGGACCATCTCCGTGGTGCAGGGGGGGCAAACGGTGCCAACCGTGATCGGCAACCTTGAGCTCGCCCGTTTCTTAAACCCCGCGGGATTGGAGAGTTTGGGTAAAAACCTCTTTAAGATCACCATCGCCTCCGGAGAAGCGGTAACCGGGACGCCGGGATTGGAAGGATTCGGGACGATACAACAAGGCTCTCTGGAAGGTTCCAATGTTGATATTGCCCAGGAGATGGTGAACATGATTGTCGCGCAGCGGTCCTATGAGCTGAATTCAAAGGCGATTCAAACCAGCGATGAGATGTTATCCACGGCGAACAATTTGAAACGGTGATGAGAATGAGACGACTTCTTTACATCATGTTGATCTTAAGTGAGATGGGCCCTTATGCGGCGATTGCTTCTGATTGCATCGGGGCATGCGCTGATACGCCGCAAGCGGCTGTTCGGATGACCGAGGGGCCGTCGTTTGGCCTCTCTGAAATGATGCTCATAAGTGGCATCCGAACCTATGCGGCGCAACGTCTCTCGGTGAAAGAATCTGAACTGAAGGTGAAATTAACCAATATGCCTTCGTTGTGGGGTTCCATCTCTCCGGAGGATATCCTTGAAGTAAAAGAGGGGAGCCAGGGGCTGCTCGGCCGGTCTGCCTTTCTTGTCTCGATCAGGCGAGGCCTCAAAACGGTTGCCTCTCAATGGGTGACCGCGGAGGTGCTCGTCCGCCAGGAAGTGGCCTTGGCGGCCGCCTCTTTAAAAAGGCATCACCTGATTAACCGGGGCGATCTTACCCTTCAGGCAGTCTATCTCTCTCGGCCGCTTGAGCTTTATGCCGAAGCGCCGGAGGCATTGGTGGGTAAAAGGATGGTACGGTCGGTTGACCAGGGGGTTCCTATTTCAATGGATATCGTTGAGGAGGCTCCTCTTATTTACAAAGGAGACCGCGTCTCCCTCCTGATTCAGGAAGGTGGTTTTAGTATATCCACGATAGGTCTTGCAAAAGAGGACGGTTTTTTAGGCCGGCAGATCGCGGTGATGAATCTCGATTCCAAAAAGGTTGTATACGGCCGTGTACAGGATGCAGCGACGGTTAAAATCACACTAAGATAACCCTTATTAGAGTAGACGAATGAAACGGATGAAAAGAGACATTTTAATACTAATGGGTGGGGTAGCTCTGTTTGGTTGTGGAGGCCCTGCCAAGGAGATGAAGGTCGAATATCCCCCAGCCTACCATTACCAACCGGGAGGGGATATCCGGACAGAAGGCTCCCTCTGGACCGAGAGCCAATCCTTATCGCTCTTTTTTGCGGATACCAAGGCGAAGCATGTCGGCGATACGGTTACGGTACGTATTGTGGAAAATGCCAAGGGAACCAAGGATGCAAAGACCAAAACGGGACGATCGTCAAAGCTCGATGTGAAAACAGGCACCGGCTTTACCAAGAAGGTATTCGACGGTTTTTCCGGGGAGACCTCAAATGAGTCCGATGGCTCCGGTTCCACAAGCAGAAGTGGTGCGTTGACGGCCGACCTGACTGCCGTTGTGGTTTCGGTTTTTCCAAATGGGAACATGGTGATCGAGGGACGTCGCGAGGTGGTCATCAACAACGAAAAAGAGTTTATTTCTGTGAGCGGCGTGATCCGCCCGTCCGATATCGGTGCGAAGAATACGGTGCTCTCCAGCGTGATTTCCGATGCGAAAATTGAATATACAGGCCTGGGGAATCTTAGCGACAAACAGGGCCCAGGCTGGTTTGTGCGGATTTTTGATTGGGTTTGGCCGTTTTAATTTTTAATAATGAGGGGGAGGCAATGAGGTTAAGCAGGGTGGTTATAAGAGGCGTCATCATCGGGCTGATACTCTATTTTTCACTCGCATTTCCTGCGTATGCCGTCAGGATCAAAGACATCGCAACCATCCAGGGGGTTCGGGCCAACGATTTAATCGGGTACGGCCTGGTGATCGGGCTGAATGGAACAGGGGATAAGACCGGTACCACCTTCACGATTCAGAGCTTATCGAGCATGCTGGCTAAAATGGGGCTTTCGGTCGATCCCAATGCCGTTAAAGTAAAAAACGTGGCGGGGGTGATTGTGACCGCCAAACTTCCTCCCTTTATAAAACCAGGGATGCAGGTTGACGTGTTGGTCTCCTCTTTAGGAGATGCAACGAGTTTGCAGGGGGGAACGTTGTTGTTAACGCCGTTGAAGGGGGCCGATCAACAGGTTTATGCGGTAGCGCAAGGGCCGATCTCCATCGGTGGGTTTGCCGGAGGGAAAGAAGGAGATACGGTTCAGAAGAATCACCCGACCGTAGGGAAAATTGCCGGAGGAGGACTGATTGAACGGGAAGTGGGGTTGGCGTTTTCCGGAAAAGATTCGGTTACCATTTTGATGAGGCAGCAGGATTTTACCACGGTTATGCGGGTTTCGCAGGCGATCAATACAAAGTTAGGCGAAGAAGCGGTTGCAGTCCCGATCGATTCGGGAACGGTGAAAGTACAAGTGCCAGATCAATATAGAGGTCGGGTTGTAGAACTGATGGCGGCGATTGAAGATTTGAATGTCCTGGTCGATCATGCGGCCAAGGTAGTGGTTAATGAACGAACTGGCACGATTGTGATGGGCGATAAGGTTCGAATATCCGACATTGCTATTTCGCACGGCAATTTAACGATCCGGGTGAAAACGGAAGAGCAGGTTTCCCAACCGCCGGCCTTTTCCACCAAGGGAGAGACCAAGGTGGTTCCAAAAGTGGAGACAACGGTTGAAGAAGAAAAGGCCAAACTAATCCTTCTTCCAAGTGGTACCACCATCGGCGAGCTCGTGCGGGGTTTAAATGCCATTGGTGTATCGCCAAGGGACCTTATTTCCATTCTTCAGGTGATCAAGGCCGCAGGTGCCTTACAATCAGAATTGGAGATCATATAATGGAATCTTCTATGCCGATCGGCATGCCGGGGATAAAAGAGGCTGCTATACGGCCGACGGATGATCTAAAAAAGCTTAAAGCGGCTGCCGAATCGTTTGAATCGTTTTTTATCTATTCGCTTTTGAAGGAAATGAGGAAAAGTATCCCGGAAGGGGGGCTTCTTGATTCGGGTACGGGGAAGGACATCTACCAATATATGTTTGATGAGGCGATTGCAAAAAAAATGTCTGAATCAGGGGGGATTGGGTTGGCAAAAATGCTGATTCAAACCTATGAAAGGCAACATTCCCCATCACCTAAAGCTTTTAGTGTAATCGGCCGATAAGTGAGATCGAGTGAATATGGCCGATTCACGAGATACACAAGATATGGAGAAAAGGTAATGAAAATACCATCAGACGAGTCAATCAGAACCTACCTTCGAGGGATTAAAGAGACCGAGAAGGGAGGGGTTGCAAAGAATGTAAAAAAGGACAGTGTTTCCAGGTCTGACAGCGTGGAGATTTCCGGAACGGCAAAAGATTATCAGTATGTATATCAACGGGTTACTTCGGTTCCCGATGTCCGTTCAGATCGTATCGCTGAAGTTCAGCGGAAGATAAGAGAGGATCGAGACTACGTCCAAAGTGAGAGGGTTGCCGATAAAATGATTCGGTCCCTCCTTTTAGAAGCGGTTCTATAAAAAGGTAGGTTTACAGAAGGCTTAGCAAGGAGAATCGGCCATGGTTGCTCCGTCTGTACCGCAGTATGAAGACCGTCTTGTCGCCTCCAATGCGGCGGATGCATCCCTTATTCAACTGATCGCCACACTTGAAGATCTGGTGAAGGCGTATCAACAGTTTCTGGGTCTCCTTCAGCGCGAAAAAGTACTCATGATTGATGGAGACGTCAATCCCCTGATCCAATGCTTAAGTGAGAAAGAGGGGTTGCTCGGTCGGTTGAGTCAGTTGGAAATAAAGCGGCAAGACGAACTGGTTGTCTTGGGTAAGATTTATAATTTACCCGAACAGTCATTCAGTCTGCCAGATCTCGTAGCCCTCGTTGCAGAACCATACCAGAGCCAGCTTCACTCTTGTCATCTGCGTCTTTTGGCCTTATCTGCGAGCATTAAAGAAATCAATGAGGTTAATTCTCTTATTGTAGAGCGGACCCTACAGCGGGTTGTAACCTTGATCGGTCTCATTAAGCATTTGGCGCTGCCGGTTTCGACCTACCAGGCGAGTGGTTGTTTAACCGACTTTCCCGTTTTCGGGAAAACGATTGGAAGAGGATAAAGATGTCGGCCCTTTCTGGAATATTCAACAGCGGGAAATCGGCCCTTTTTTCCAATCAGCGGGCGCTGGCGGTGACAGGGCAGAATATTGCCAATGTCAACACGGCTGGCTATAACCGCCAGGAGGTCCTCTTTGAGCCGACGGAGCCTCTCAATGAGAGGCCGGGTCAGCTCGGTACCGGCGTCCGTATCCGGGAGATTCGCCGAACAATGAACAAGTTTGTCGATAATCAGGTAACGAT
>SBBT01000049.1 GCA_005239595.1 Candidatus Troglogloeales bacterium
ATAATGACTGGAAATTGGCGTTTACCTCTTCCGGCTTTATAATAGTGCCAGGGGCAAAGGTATGTGGCACGCTTGCACTCTCTGTGTGCGAGGGTATCCCGAGCGACACAGCGACCATGAATGCCGTGGCGATATATACTGGAAGGCGGTTCCCCTTAAAACAGTCTTTCATGTCGTTTCTCCTGAAGTGAGTTTCGAATGAGGCAAAAAACCTTCTCCCTCCAATCGACTCTTCTATACCCTGTTAAGTCTTAGCGAGAAGATATAAATCACCAACAATGGTGCGGATGTATATCATATCTTATGTGGAACGTCAACCTCCTGCATAGAACCATTTGTTAATGGCCTTGAATTCATGTCCGGGCGGTCTTATATCTAAAGCGGAATTGATACGCGGAGCGGATGGAATGCGTTCAGACAGATTGACGTTGAAGGCCCAGGAGGCTTTTGAGGATGCCCAAAAAAAGGCTGAAGTGCTACACCATCAGCAAATAGACGAAGCCCATTTGGTATTGGCATTATTGGAACAGAAGGAAGGAATTATTCCGTCTGTTCTTCGAAAAAAAAACGTGCCTCTTGATACACTTCGATTGAAGGTTTTTGAAAAACTACAGGGGATTCCACGAGTGGAGGGACCGGGTGCTGGGGGAATGATGTACATGTCGTCCGCCCTGGCAGCCCTGCTGGAACGTGCCGAGAAGGAGGCAGGCCAGTTAAAAGATCAATATATCAGCGTCGAGCATCTCCTGCTGGCGTCTCTGGAAGGATCCATCGGGCCACTCCTTCGGACGGCCGGAGTCGAGAGGGAAAAGGTGTTATCGGCCTTGGTTGAAATCCGGGGCTCCCATCGTATTACGGACCAAAATCCCGAAGAGAAGTACCAGGCGCTGACAAGATATTCACGAGATTTAACCGATCTCGCCGGTCGTGGAAGGCTTGATCCTGTCATCGGACGGGACGAGGAGATCCGTCGTGTTATTCAGGTTTTATCGAGGCGGACCAAGAATAACCCGGTATTAATCGGGGAGCCAGGGGTTGGGAAGACGGCCATTGCTGAAGGGCTTGCCCAGAGAATTGTCTCCGGAGACGTGCCGGAGGGACTGAAGAAGAAGCGGGTCCACGCCCTTGATATGGGGGCACTGATTGCCGGCTCCAAATTCCGGGGAGAATTTGAAGAGCGGTTGAAAGCTGTGATCAAGGAGGTGGTGGATGCACATGGCGAGGTGATTCTCTTTATTGATGAGTTGCACACATTGGTGGGTGCGGGATCGGCCGAAGGGGCCATGGATGCATCCAATATGTTAAAACCTCCCCTTGCACGCGGTGAACTGCGCACCGTCGGCGCCACCACCATTGAGGAATACCGAAAACGTATCGAAAAAGATCCGGCATTAGAAAGGCGTTTCCAGCCAATCCTGGTACAGGAACCGACGGTCGATCAAGCCATTTCGATTCTGCGCGGCCTCAAGGATCGATATGAAGTCCATCACGGTGTTCGCATGAAAGATACGGCATTGGTGGCCGCAGCCGTCTTATCACACCGTTATATTACCGACCGTTTTCTCCCGGACAAGGCCATTGATTTGATAGATGAGGCGGCCTCTTGTCTTCGTATGGAAATCGATTCCATGCCGGCTGCGCTTGATGAAGTCCAGAGGAAGATACGACAGCTCGAGATAGAACGTGAGGCGGTGAAAAAAGAGACTGATGAAATCTCGTTGGTTCGTCTGGAAAAAATCGAGAAGGAACTGGCCGATTTAAAAGAGGTGTCCGAGCGGCTTTATACCCAATGGAACTCGGAGAAAGGGGCGATTCAAAGAATTCGCCAGCTTAAAGGAGAAATCGAAACGGCGCGACAAGACGCCGAGCAGGCGGAACGCGTTGGAGACCTTGGAAAGGCGGCAGAACTCCGTTACGGCACATTAATTCAGCTCAACCGGAATCTCTCTGAGGAGAATGCCTATTTCCAGGGTTTACACCCGACGCAGCGAATGCTCAAGGAAGAGGTCGATGAAGAGGATATTGCCAAGGTTGTCGCTAAATGGGTAGGCATTCCCCTTTCACGCATGATGGAAACGGAGGCTCAAAAACTCATTCATATGGAGGAACGTCTTCGCCAGCGTGTGGTTGGACAAGACGAAGCCATTACTGCCGTTGCAAATGCAATTCGAAGGGCGCGCACCGGGCTTTCCGATCCAAACCGTCCTCTCGGCTCTTTCATCTTTTTGGGGCCGACCGGTGTTGGGAAGACCGAAATGGCAAGAACCCTTGCCGAATTTCTCTTTGACGATGCGCAGGCGATGATACGTCTTGACATGTCGGAATACATGGAACGCCATGCGGTAGCGAGACTCATTGGATCCCCTCCTGGCTATGTCGGACACGAAGAGGGGGGCTATTTAACCGAGGCGGTGCGAAAACGCCCTTACGCGGTCATTCTGCTCGATGAGGTCGAGAAAGCCCATCCGGAGTTCTTTGGAATACTCCTTCAGCTCTTAGACGATGGGAGGATGACCGATGGCAAGGGTCGGACGGTTGATTTCAAAAATACAGTTCTGATGATGACGTCGAATCTCGGAAGTCAGCAAATTCAAGATGCGGCGCACGACGCGACTGATGTCCGGGATGTGGTGCTTCAAGCGTTGCGGGCCCACTTTAGGCCTGAATTTCTAAACAGGATTGATGACATTGTGATCTTCCATCCCCTAAAAATAGGGGAGTTGCAACAGATTATTGAAATACAAATGAACCAGTTGAGCAAACGGCTTGAACAGAAACGAATTACCCTTTCACTTTCTAAGACCGCAAAACAATATCTGGCGCGTGAAGGATATGATCCCCTGTTCGGGGCGCGTCCTCTTAAAAGGGTGATTCAGAGGGATATATTAAATCCGCTCTCAGTGAAGATTTTAGAAGGAACGGTATTAGAAGGCGACCATGTCGAAGCTGACATGGAAGAAGGAAGAATGATTTTTACCCGGATTCCACACCAACAAAATATGTCTACGGCAAATTAAAACGTCCGGCCCAAAGAAACCGGACAGTTCATTTGCTACCGACACTACCGACACATTTCCTGTCACAACAAAGTCAATATGTCAGTTTACTGCAAAAACACAATGTCAGTTGTGTTTTAATTAAGCTCCACGGCTCCAACAACCAAGTTCTTATTGTATGACGCAACGACCCCTCGACCCCGTTTGCCTTTGATTAGACCCCCAATAAATGTTTCGTCGGCTTCAACCAAGCCTGAGAGGCGAGATCTGGTATCGTGAACCATTCTCTTTCGAAGCCGATGGAGAACATGCCATGCATGCTGATAACCGCCTATCCCAAGCTGCCGATGGAGTTGCAGGACGCTAATGCCAGGCGTGTGTGTCGTCACAAGGTACGCCGCCCAAAACCATTCCTGTATCGGAATGTGAGACCCATGCATAATCGTGCCAGCCGTGGGAGACGTCTGCCGTCCGCACTCCTGACATTCAAAGACAACTGCTGACAATTTGAACCTAGCTTTCTGGCTAGAATATTTCGGACATACAAAGCCCTCTGGCCACCGACACTGCACAAGATATTCTTGACAAGCCTCATGTGTTGTAAACTGTTGGCGAAACTCGCGCATGTCTTTTGGATACCCTGGCAGCACCATAACCCCAGTTTGTCATACCCGTTAACCGTAGTCAAAGTAATAAGCATTTGTCAGTATTTGCTTCAATATGGCCTGAAACGTCTCAAGTCGCTTGGCCGATGCCTGAATAAACCGCTTGGAAATCTTGCTCTTCTTTATTCCTAAAGTGGAAGGAATCTGAAGGGCCGCCTTCTCGAATTTCCGGATGCTTATCCCGTTAATGACCTGGACCAATGCGCGGTGATTGATTGCACTTTGTATCCGTTCTCAATCATGTCCATCGTTGCCTTAACACGAGTTTGTGCGTTGCTTTTTCCTTGCCTTTTCCCTATTCTTTTCCTGTAGCTTCCTGAGTTGATCTTGTCTATCTTGTTGTTTTTGCAGATTGCAAAATCTACATTATCGACTCGGAGGTCAGTTTACAATTTCAACTAATTTAGGACATTCCCCAAAGAAGCCCCTATGTCCAACATTCAGGAAGAATTAAACGCCTTAGAGCGAAAGCATCTCCTGCGCCAGTTAACCGCTGTCGGCTTCGCAACATCTGCCCACATCCAACAGGATGGAAAATCCTATCTCCTCTTTTCCTCCAACAACTACCTTGGTCTTGCAAACCATCCGGTCTTAAAGTCCGCCGCTATCTCCGCAATAGAAACATGGGGGGTAGGCGCCGGGGCCTCCCGATTGGTCTCCGGAAATTGCCCGTTATATGCCGTGCTTGAAGCGGCGCTGGCCCAGTTTAAATGCACCGAATCGTCTTTGGTGTTTAATTCCGGATATACCACCAACATCGGGGCGCTTGGCGCTATCCTCAAAAGAGGCGATCTTGTTTTATCGGATCGATTGAACCATGCAAGTCTCATTGATGGGGCTAGAAGATCAGAGGGAACGTTTCGTGTCTATCACCACAAAGATGTCTCCCACCTTGAGGCCATGCTCTCTCGCCGAAGGCAGAGTCAGGCGGCCGTAATTGTCACCGATGGCATCTTTAGCATGGAAGGCGATATTGCGCCGTTACCGGAAATCGTACGTCTTGCAGAGGCGTATGACGCCCTGGTGTATCTGGATGACGCGCATGCGACAGGCGTGCTCGGTTCTCACGGCCGGGGAACCTGCGATCACTTCCATATCACAAGCCCGAAAGTCATCCAGATGGGAACCCTCAGTAAGGCATTGGGAGGCTTTGGTGGATTTATTGCCGCCAACCGCTTGCTCATTGATTACCTGGTCAACAAAGCAGGCCCTTTTATTTATACCACGGCGCTCCCGCCGTCGCTGCTTGCGTCGGCCCTCGCCGCAATTAACCTGATTCAAAAAGACGATTCGTTCCGGAAAAAACTCTGGCAGCATGCCGGCTATGTCCGACAGAAAATAACCGCTCTCGGATTTGACATCCTTGGAAGTGAAACCCCGATTATCCCCATTCGTTTGGGCAGCAGCGAGATGGCAATGGCGTTCTCAAGAAGACTTTTCGACGAAGGCGTCTACCTTCCTGCTATCCGGCCTCCCACCGTTCCATCGGGATCCGCCCGTCTGCGTATCAGCTTAATGGCAACGCACACACAAGAAGAGATCGATCTCCTTTTAAGCTTACTTGAGAAAATCGGCAAAGAGCTTCGAGTAATATAACATGGTGTCTCCTCCAAAAAGAATCGTCGTCATTGCCGGCGCATCGGGCGGACTGGGGCAGGCCCTTTCAGAGGTATTCGCTTCTTACGGAGATGCCATCGCGATTCATGCCTATCAAAACCAATCTTGCGGGAGGAAACTGGTTAAGCGTTTTCGTGCAAAGGGCGGAGAAACGGAACTCTTTTTAGCCAATTTCAAAGATTCAGAATCGGTGCGACAGATGTTTGATAAAATTTTTGATCGGTGGCAAAGAATTGATATTTTGATTAACAATGCGGGTGTTACCGACGATCATCTTTTGATACAAACAAAAGAGACTTCGTGGGAGAAAGTCATCGGCATCAATCTCACAGGGGCCTTCTTTTGCCTAAGAGAAGCCGGACACCTCATGCAGAAAAACGGTGGGGGACACATTATCAACATTGCATCAATCAGCGCCTATACCGGTCCGATCGGCCAGGCGTCTTATGCCGCATCCAAACGGGGACTCATCGCCTTGACGCAATCCGCAGCGCTTGAATGGGGAAAGATCCCCATCCAAGTTAACGCGGTCCTGCCGGGATTCCTCACGTCAGGGATGACGGTTCATTTGTCCCAATCTCAACGAGAAAAAATCGTACAGGAAAACCTGTTAGGAAAACCTTCCACGTTACAAGAGGTCTCCAGTTTTATCTTTCATCTCTCTACGATGAAGCATGTTTCAGGACAGGTTTTTAATTTGGATAGCCGGATCTTCTAAACATATGGACAGGGGTATTTTTATTACAGGCACCGACACAGGCGTTGGAAAAACCATGGTGGCCGGCGCTATCGCCCGCGCCCTAGCCCCAGATAGGGTTGGCGTTATGAAGCCGATTGAGACTGGATGCCGCCGCAGAAAACGCGTTTTGTTCCCATCGGACGGAAACTATCTCAAAACCGCAGCAAGGTCTGATGACCCGATCCGGTTGATTACGCCCTACCGCTACCGCCACCCCTTGGCCCCACTTTGCGCTTCTATCTTAGAAAAAAAGAGGATTGATTTTAAAAAAATAGTCACGGCTTATGAGCAACTCAAAGGGAAACATCCTTTTTTAATTGTAGAAGGAATCGGTGGACTGTTGGTTCCGATCACCGCCGATACGCACCTTATTGATATCATCTCATTACTCGATCTTCCCGTTATTCTTGTTGCCAGAAGTGGGCTGGGGACGATTAATCATGTCCTACTCACGCTACGCTATGGGGCAAAGCATGGCATTAGGTTTCTGGGTTTAATTTTAAACCAGACGACATCTGCGTCAACGTTGGCCGATCGTACCAATCCAAAGATACTCTCCGATCAGACCGATATCCCCCTCCTCGGGTCCATCCCGTATTTAAGCCGGGTCCAATCGGTCGAAGATCAAATTGAACGTTCCAAAAACGATCTCATGAAAAATCCTCCTATGGAGGAGAGGGTCTTGCGGTGGAAGAGAGAAAGCATGGTGAAGACGTG
>SBBT01000231.1 GCA_005239595.1 Candidatus Troglogloeales bacterium
CTTCAGCAGAATCCTCAACCAGCGACGAACCTGACCCCGGAGAAGAAATCCCCAGATGTCCCTGTTCAGGCAATGCCTGTTCAGGCAACGCCTGTTCAGGTAACGCCTGTTCAGGCAATGGCCGATCCAAAAACCGCAGCCACCATATCCAGAGAGGCGGTTTTTGTCGATGCTAAAGGGAAAACCGGTAGGGGGATCGTTCCTGAAAGCTTCGGCATGGCGCAACCACAGGTAGAAAACAACGCCCCTCTCGATTTGTCCTCGCTGAATCAAAATCGGATCTTGCAGACAGACCCATCTTCCGCGCCTTCCTTGGCCGAAGCCCGCTCTTCTGCCATGCCGTTTCACGACGAAAAACAGATTCTCTTGCAGATATCCGAAAAATTAAGCCATGTCCATTCCAAGAATATAGAGTCCATTACCCTTCAATTGGAGCCTGAAACGCTCGGTTCCCTTCAGATAAAAATTTCGATCCACGCAGACGGGGTATGGGCCGATATTCTCACCCCGCACGCCTCTGTTCGGGAAATGCTGGAGCGGAATCAAGACCTGCTTCGAGAGACCCTTGCGGAACAGGGCCTTCAGATCGGAAGATTCTCCGTTAATATAGGCGACCCCGAAAGTCAATTCAGGAGTCATCAGAACAATCCCTGGGAGAGAGAGCGCCCTCTTACATCATATGATCGCCCCTCTGCTTTCCATCAACCGGATCCCCATGAAATAAGACACGGGGAAAGCTCACAGAAAGAAACGCTAGACATCATCAACCTTTACGCCTAGCCTGACACATTGATGATCTTTCCCAATGCATGATTTAGCCCTCTGCGCGATTTTTCAAAATGAAGCCCCTTATCTCAAAGAATGGATCGAGTTTCACTCCCTCGTGGGCGTCCAACATTTTTATCTCTACAACAATTTAAGCACAGATCCTTATCTGAATATCCTGCAACCTTATATCACAAGCGGCCAGGTCGATCTTAGCGATTGGCCCTACCAGAGCGTGGGCCATGATGATTGGACAAAACTCCAGTGCCAGACCTATGAAAATCTGATCCAGCGGGTCAAGGGGGAGGTGATATGGCTTGCCTTCCTGGATATTGATGAATTCCTCTTCCCTGTTTGCGAAAATGATCTTGTCAACTTCCTTTCCGGATACCGAGACTATGCCGCCGTATGCGTCAACTGGCAGATGTACGGAACATCAAAGGTCTCACATATCCCGGAAGGGAAATTGATGATCGAGACACTCTTGCTCAAAGCGCCGACCGATCATGAGGAGAACCGCCTGGTAAAGCCGATTGTTCAACCGTCGCGAGTCGTTCGGGTAAAAAATCCACACACCTTTGTTTATCAATCAGGTGATTTTCAGGTGAACTCAAATAAGGAGCCGTTTCAGGGGTTTCTATCGCCGCACATCGCGATAGATAAAATACGCATTAATCACTACTGGTCTAAGGATGAAAACTACTTCTTTAAGGTAAAAGCGCCACGGAGAAAAAAGTGGGGTGAAAGCGCATCAGCTATGATCGCACGCATTAACACGCTCAATCAGGTCGAAGATGGCGCCATTTTACGGTTTATCCCCGCCCTAAGACAGAAAGTAGGATTATGACACGGAAATCTCTGCCTATCTTCATCGGCAAAAAAGACCGGACAGAAAAAACTTTTAATATAACTTACTGTTATTTCAGGCACTATTTTAGTGGCACCTGGCTTGCATATACAAAGAAACGAATAGCTTCTATCGCAGGAGAGTAAAAATGGAGACACAGGGAATCAAGGGGCTGGGAGAGGATGCCTTTATGAAGTTGTTGACCACGCAGCTTCAATACCAGGATCCCCTCAAACCGGTTGGAAGCACGGAGTTTGTCTCACAGCTTGCACAATTTAGCCAGCTTGAGCAGACGACGTCGTTGAAAAAAGTGATGCAAACCTCTGCAAATCATATGCAGTCATTAAATCATTTTAGCGCCGCCGGATTGATTGGAAAGGAAGTGAAGGGGATTGGCGGAGCGATCAGTCTCACCCCGAAGAATCCATCCAGCTTTACCTATCGTCTGGAAGGGGATGCCGATGAGACAACCATTCAGATCTCGAACAAGGAAGGGGCTATCGTCCGAATCATGCAGGCCCGGTCTCAAACAGCGGGTGTAAAAACGGCAACCTGGGATGGACTTGATTCAAACGGAAATGCCATGCCAGGCGGGGAATATACCTACACCGTTGCAGCGGCCGACCGAGCGGGAAATCCGGTCAAAACCACCACCTATACCCAGGGACGCGTGTCAAGCGTCACGGTTGAAAATGGCATCGCTTATCTAACCGTAAACGGAGAAAAAATACCCGCATCGGGCGTGGGGCACATTAATAACTAATTGCGGACGGGGATAATCATTCTTTCGTTCCG
The DNA here is from genome assembly GCA_005239595.1 of Candidatus Troglogloeales bacterium. Taxonomy (GTDB): domain Bacteria; phylum Nitrospirota; class Nitrospiria; order SBBL01; family SBBT01; genus SBBT01. The sequence continues at coordinate 2,408 of SBBT01000231.1, forward strand.
CGCAAAAGGGAGGGAAAAATGGGAATTACATCTTCACTTTTTACTGGTGTCAGCGGACTGAATGCATTTGGATCCGGTCTTTCAGTCATCTCCAACAACATTGGAGGGGTGAGCACCACCGGCTTTAAGGGAGGCAATATTGCCTTTGGAGACATTTTTGCGGCCGCATCGGAAGGAAAGCAGATCGGCCGAGGCGTTTCAACGCAGAGCGTTCGAACCGAGATGTCTCAAGGGTCGTTTGAAAGCACGGGCAATTCACTTGACATGGCGATTGACGGCATCGGTTTTTTCTCTCTTAAGAATAAAGATGGACAACAATTTTTCTCGCGGGCAGGAGCGTTTGGCGTCGATGCAAATGGCTTCCTTATATCCGGCGACAAACTTTTCCTTCAGGGTATTCAGGCAGACAACACCGGCAAGCTGACCACCACCATTGGGAATATCAATGTGGCAGCAACGACCTCGCAACCCAAAGCAACCGCCAATGGGCTGTTTGTCGAGAATCTGGATGCACGGGATGTGCCGAAGACCTTAACGACCCTCAATGGAACCATCAATGCCGCTGCCGTAGGGGCCACCACGCTGACGGGAACAGGGACCTCTTTTACCACACAATTGGTTCCGGGTGATACCCTTCTCGTAGGAGGAAACAAACTAACGGTCGCGAGTATTCAAGACAATACCAACCTAACCCTAACTTCTGCCATTCCGGCTGCAACCACAACAACGGCGAGCGCGGCTGCCGCTGTTGGGGCCACCACACTATCCGTTGCTTCCGTGGCAGGACTTGCCGTTGGCGATGCCATTTCCGTGGGCGGTCAGACCCTGACGATCCGGGCCATTTCCGGCACCACACTCACACTCAACACGGCCGTTACAGTAGCAATTGCTGCCGGGGCCACCGTAACAAGGGGCGGCGCTGTCACAGTAGGGAGTTCTGCTTCCGCTCGGAACGCGAACTTCTCTACGGGAATCACAATGTTCGACTCGATCGGCAATGGTCATCTGATCAGCGTTTTATTCAGCAAAACTGGGGATAACGCGTGGGATTGGAACGCGGTTGTGGACAAAAAAGATGCCACAGCTGGGGTGTCCCAGGTTCAAGCGTCTGGGACCCTTGCCTTTGCGAACACAGGGGCGCTACAGACCATTACCTCTGCCGGTACCGCAACGACCGCACCTATTGGCACCTTTAATTTTTCCGGCGGCGTGACCCAGGCGCAACAGATCACACTGAACTTCGGGACCACGACGGGCACAGGAACCGGTCTCGATGGCGTTACCCAGTTTGCCTCTGTCTCCGCGGTGTTAAACCAGACGCAAGATGGTTTTTCTCCCGGATCGCTGCAGGGTGTCTCCGTGGGTAAAGATGGTACCGTATCCGGTCTCTTTACCAATGGAAGAACCCGAACGCTTGGCCAGGTAACCCTGGCGCGATTCAACAACCAGGAAGGTTTGGTCCATGTTGGAGCAAACCAATTCATTGAATCATCTACATCAGGTCAGGCTTTAATCGGCGTGCCCGGCGCTGCCGGGGCAGGAAATGTGCTTTCCAATTCGTTGGAGCTCTCTAACGTCGATCTTGCGCAGCAATTCACCAAGATGATCGAATTTCAGCGGGGATTCCAGGCCAATTCCCGCGTGATTACCACGGCAGATGATCTTCTTGCTGAACTCGTGAATCTGAAACGGTAATAAACTCCCTTGAAGGAAAAGAGGGGCGATCGATACGTCGCCCCTCTTTTTTTGTCAAAAACGTGACAGCGTCGTTCACCTGTTTTGACACTCATTCCTGATTCCCTCGTTTGAGCTCTCCCGGTACACATCAGATAAAGACCAATATAATCAATATATTAAGACGCATTCTTGCTCTCCAAGGCCGCATGATGTCAATGTGGCATACACCTTGCTTTAGAAAACAATGTCTACGGGAGGACTATTGCGATGGCGGAAGAAAAAAAAGAAGAAAAGAAAGAAGGGAAAGAAGGAGAGAAAAAAAAGGGGCTGCCCATCAAGCTGATTGCGATTGGGGCGGTGGCCTTGTTGGCCATCGGAGGAGGGACATTTTTCTTCCTGAGCAAGGGATCTTCCGACAAGAAGGCCGAGACCCATGAAGAAGGAGACAAGAAAGAAGAAGGAGAAGGGAAAGAGGAACACGGAGAGAAGAAAGAAGAAGGAGAAAAGAAAGCAGAAGGGGAAAAGAAGGAAGAGGGACAC
>SBBT01000158.1 GCA_005239595.1 Candidatus Troglogloeales bacterium
GCCTGCATTAAAAAAATATATTGAAGATCAATCGAGCAAACTTGGGAAATTCGGGTCAAAGGCCCCGGAAATAATGTTTACCTTAAAAGTTGAAAAGCACCGCCATATTGCTGAAGTGTTGGCAAAGGTGAACGGATTTGTCTTTCATGCCGTAGAAGAGACCGACGCTATGTATGCATCGGTCGATATGGTGATTCAAAAGGTTGGGCGGCAGTTAAAAAGATACAAGGAAAAACTCCGCGATCATCGCCTCCGACAAGAGGAATCCGGACAAAACCAGAAACAGGCGGCAGGGGCAAATCCTATCGCTGTGGAACAAAAGATTAAAAAAATAAAAGAGATTCAGGTTGAGCCGATGACCGTAGAAGAAGCGGCATCCCAGATAGAATCGCTCGACAAGGAGTTCTTTTTATTTGGAAACAAGGAAAACAACCGCCTAAATGTGCTATACAGAAGAAAAGATGGATCATTAGGATTGATCGACACCACTCAGTCTCGTTAGCGGTCTTAACCTCCTTTAAGGATTTAATCTCTTCGGCGCCTAGAACCATGACCGATGCGAAAAGCGTTCGTACTGTAATTGTAAGCGGCCTCTCGGGGTCCGGAAAAAGTAACGTCGTTAAATTTTTTGAAGACCTGGGTTATTTTTGCGTCGACAATCTTCCCCCGCCGCTTCTTTCCAACCTGATGGACCTCTGTAGTAAATCCGAAGGAGGTATTCGCCGTCTCGCCTTGGGAATCGATATTCGGGAACGTGACTTCCTGGACGATTTCTTGAATGAATTTAATCGGTTTCGGAAAGAAGGCTATGAGATAGAACTCCTTTTCCTGGAGACCAGGGATGATATTGTCCAGAGACGCTTCTCTGAAACGCGAAGGCCGCACCCCCTCTCTAAATGGGGATCCGTCATAGACGGCGTCCGGCTTGAGCGAGAAAAGTTGTTGCCACTTAAACGGTGCGCGGATAAAATCCTGGACACCTCCGATTACCATGTTCATCAACTCAAGGAAATCATCACACGCATCTATTTTGAAAACGGTCAAGGAACCGATCTAAACGTCTCACTCGTTTCATTCGGTTTTAAATATGGGATACCGCAAGATCTCGATCTCCTCTTTGACGTCCGTTTCTTGAGAAATCCCAATTTTGAACAGGAGTTAAAGCACTTAACAGGGGAAGACCCCCGCATCCAAAGTTATATCATGGACTCGGTAGAGACAAAATCTTTCTTAGAAAAGTTATCCGGTTTTTTGGATTTTCTCCTCCCCCGTTATGCCAAGGAGGGGAAACATTACCTGATGATTGGAATCGGCTGCACCGGCGGGAAACATCGGTCTGTGACGATCGCAAATATCCTGGAGGGAGATATTAAGGCAAAAGGGTTCCGCGTTCGCTGCCGGCATCGGGACATTGAGCAGGCCAATTAACAGACGGCCACTGGGCGATGGGAATTATCATGAAAATATGGTTGTTTTTCGGCGTGATCGGGTTTTTCCCCTTCCTGGTATCCTGCGCCTCGCTTCCCGAAGAGCAAAGCGATGTCCCGTGGGCCGATCTTACCCTGCACGCCACAGGTGTCGGTGCGATTGAGGGACAATGGACCGCCTCGGAGAGATTCGCAGCCATCCAGCGTGCAAAGATGAACGCCTATTTAAAACTTCAATCCCAGGTCATGATGTTGCCAACGGCATCAAAAAAAACCGTTCGGGAACTGGCCCGGGAAAATCCGCTCTTTGAAAAAAAACTCTCTCAATTTGTAAGAAGCGCCAAAATTGTCCGGACGCAAAACACGAACGAAGGGATTAAAATTACTACGGAGCTCTATCTGGGCGAGCACTTTATGACCACAATGGGTCTGGCAAAGAGAAAACCGCTGCCGACGTCGAGGGATGCCAGGTCGGACATCTCTCACAGAAGATCGTATTGATTTCGATACACGTCCGGATTAAATTAACGCCCGTGGAAGAAAAGGCTTGTTTCTAATATGAGTTCCATGCATATTGGGCGGCACGTGCAATAAGGGAAGGTGGTGCGATGGCATTTTCGTTTCTGCCCAGGCAAGGGTTGATTGGTCTTGATATTGGGTCCGGCGCGATAAAGTTGGTACAACTTAAAAAGTCCGGAAAGGGATACAAACTTGAAAAATTTGGGATCAAGGAGCTTGACCCTGAATGGATTGTAGAGGGTTCCATCAGCAATCCGGGAAAAGTCGTTTCTGAAATTAAGGCACTCCTGGAAGAACAAAAAGTTCATGTTAAGAACGTCGCCCTTTCCGTATCCGGCCATTCCGTTATCGTAAAAAGAATCCAGCTTCCTCTGATGACAGAGGACGAACTGGCGGAATCGATCCGGTGGGAATCGGAGCAGCACATCCCGTTTGACATCAAGGATGTGAATATGGATTACCATGTCCTGGGAAAAATAGAGAATCAGGAAGGGCCTGCGCAGATGGACGTGGCATTGGTAGCGGTTAAGAAAGACAAACTGCAAGAATATACCGGGCTGGCAACGGATGCGGGGTTGACGCCAGTGGTGGTGGATGTGGACGCCTTCACATTGGGAAACATGTATGAAGCCAATTATGAGATAAAAGAAGGCGAAATCATCGCCCTGATCAACATGGGGGCATCCGTTATGAATATTAATATCTTAAAAGGGGGAAATTTTGCCTTTACCCGTGATATCTCAATCGGGGGGAATCGTTATACTGAGACGATCCAGCGGGAATTGAATGTCGATCTTCATACGGCTGAGGGGGCAAAACGCACAGGGCAGATCGAGAATGTTGATCCGGAGGCGCTCTTGGCAATTATCCATAGCCTGAACGTGGAGGTTGCCAACGAGATTGTCCGCTCCTTCGATTATTATAAGACAACCGCTATGGATAAAAATATTGACCGTATTTTCATGGGTGGCGGCGCATCAAAACTTCCGGATCTCATTTCACAAATTTCCGAAAAATCCGGCCTCCCGGTCGAAGCGGTGAATCCCTTTAAGAATGTGCAGGTTCAAGGAAAATCGTTCGACCCTGACTTTATTAAAGAGATCGCCCCCTTGGCCGCTGTAGGCGTGGGGCTTGCCATGCGCAGCGCAAAGGAGGATTAGCCGATGATGAGAATCAATCTCCTGCCGCATGAAAAACCGAAAAAAAACAAGATTTGGAAGGAGATTCAGTCTCAATTGGTTGCAACCTTTTCAGCCCTTTTTATCTTTGTTTTGGTCTTGGGATATGTCACAACGCTTCTTAATAAGAGGATCGAGACGCTTGCCCTCGACGAGGCACGGCTGGTCAAAGAGTTGGAGGGGTTGAAGGCCAAGCTCAAAGAGGTTGAAGACCACGAAAGAGACAAAAAAACGGTCGAAGAGAAGATCAAACTCATTACCAAGCTTAGAAAGAACCAATCTGCGCCGGTGTACCTCCTCGACGAGATTACAAGAAGTCTCCCTGAGCGTGTCTGGCTTATTCATCTTAGCGAACAATCAGGCGTAATCGGATTAGAAGGAAAGGCCGCCTCTACGGGAGAGATTGTCGACTTCATTAACAACTTAAAAAAATCTCCCCTGTTTAATAATGTAAGGATTTTGGAATCAAGACAGAATCTGGAGGGAAAGGGATCAACTTACTCGTTTAGGTTGGAAGGGGCCCTCCTTTCATGAGGCCTTAACATGGAAACATCACATTGACCACATACCTAGAACGGATCAACAGCTTAACTAAAATACAAAAGATTGCCTTGTTTGCGTTCATGTTGGCAATCATCGCAGGCGCTTTCGTCAGGTGGGTCTATCTCCCGAAACAAAGAGAGGCCGTGCTGCTTGAAGAATCCCTTGCCCGTTTAAACAGCGAGGTCAACCTCCACCAGAAGAACGTCGCGCTATTAGATGACTTAAGAAAGGAAAATGCCGAGCTAAAACGCCTCCTCGCTGAACTCAAAGAGCAGCTCCCCTCTCAGGAAGAGGTGGATGTCCTCTTAAAGCAGGTGGATGAGCTTGGGAGGAACGCAGGGCTTCATTTTAAGTTGTGGCGTCCTTCCGATAAAAAGCCGGTTCTTTCGGGATTGTATGTGGAGATCCCCGTCAACGTGGAGGTCATGGGGGGGTACCATGCGCTACGCCTTTTTTTCGATAAGATTGGGAGCCTCCCCAGAATTATTAATGTCTCCAGCATTACGATGGGAAGCCCTCAGATAGAAGGGAGGGGCACCTCTATCCAGGCCAGCTTCATAGCAACGGCCTTTGCCTCTTCAGAAGAGGCGCCTCTTATTTCCCATCCCTCTGAAGATGGGAAACCTCAATGACCCAGAAAGGGCGTTATCTCGCCTTCATTCTGATTGGACTCTCTTTGTCAGGGGAACTCTCACTAGAATCGTTGGCCGGACCACGTGAAAAACCGCAAGGCTCGAAAACGGGCACTCTCTCTGTCCCGCCAGGGGCAGAAAGGGAAACCCCTCCGGTTGCCCCTCCGAAAATGGGACGGGATCCTTTTCACCCGGCTGTAGAAATCCCCGTAAAGGAGAAAACCAGGGAGAAGCTCGTCGAGAAGAAAACGCCTTTGCAAAAAAGGAAATTGTCCGAATTGAAGTTGATTGGCGTTGTTCGAGGCGAGTTTGGCTACAGGGCAATGATCCAAACTCCCGATGGAAAAGGATACGCTGTTTATAAAGGGACGCACCTTGGATTAAATAATGCCGTCGTCAGGAAGATTAACAGCAAAGGACTTTTTCTGGAAGAGGCCTATATAGACAAATCCGGAAAAACGAGGGTTAGAAACATTATGATGGTCTTATATTCCCGCAATGGGAGGGAGAGATGATCCTGTACCGTTTTCTGGTCGCTTTTTTGTTGCTGATGTTTGCATGGATCGATGAAGGTGCCGCCAAGATGAAGGAAGGCGGCGGAACAGCCACCCAACCTGCAACGCTCGTAAAGACCGTCCGGTTTGATCAAAAAGAAGGGTTAAAACTGATTGTGACGTCGAACGGAACATTGTCGCCTCACGTTTTTCTGCTGGATGAGGGGCGATTGGTGATTGATCTCCCAGGTGTCAAATCGAAAGTGAGAACAAAGACCATCCCGGTAAAAGATCATGCCGTAAAGCAAGTCCGGATCGGTCAACATCCCGATAAGCTGCGATTGGTGCTCGACCTTTCCGGTACGGTTGATTACACCCTGGAACAAAACAAGCATCGGCTGACGGTCTACTTAAAAAAAGTGGCAATCCCCCAACCTGACCGGCTGGATTCCCAGAGCGGTCCGCATCCAGAGCGGACGAAGGGGAAAATCTCAATGGATTTTCGAGACGCGGATATCGTCACCGTTCTTCGTCTCATTGCAGAGGTAAGCCGCTTAAATATGAAAATAGGAGAAGATGTAAAGGGAACCGTGACGGTAAAACTGGATAATGTTTCATGGGAAGAGGCGCTCGGAGTGATGCTCAAAACGAATCATCTCGAGTTGATTCGTGAAGGAAGCCTCCTTCGGATTATCCCCTCCACAAAAGCGGAGCCCGAAGGAAAAGGCGAGGCCGCGGAAGAGGGGCTCACCACGCGTGTCTATAAGATCCGCCATGGACGGTTACAGGAGCTGTCTGAAGAAGTAAAAAAGGCACTTTCAAGGAGGGGAAGTCTGACGGTTGATGATAAGACCAGCAGTCTGATCATAAAAGATATTGACGGGAAGTTCCCAGAGCTTGCGCAATTAGTCAATCTCCTCGACAAACCGTCTTCCCGCGTCGAGATTGAGGCAAGGGTGGTCAGGGCGGCTCCAGCTTTTCAGCAAGACCTCAACATTGCCTGGGAATCGGCGTTTCCCATGATAAAAAAGGAGGGCATGGTCGGTTTCGTCAATGCCGATCCCAACAGTCCCTCTTCCAAAACGTCTCTACCCGACTATAGGGTGTCTCCCCCCTCCATTTCTGCTGGAGAGTTTATCTACGGAAGATTAGGAGAGGATCTCGCAAGCCTCGATCGCACTATTTCAGAGGGAGAAGCGCGGGGCGTCACACGCTTGGTAACGATATCCAAGGTCTCCATGTTGAGCGATCAAGAGGCTGTCATTGAGACAAAAGGCGAAAAGCAGGAATCGGCTTCCTCTCACCCTGAAGAAGGAGGTACGCCCCTTACACCCAAGGTTACCGTCTTTGTCACACCCCGCATCTCTGCAGGGAAAAACCTCGCAATAGACCTTGAGGTATTAAGCGAAGAGATTTCCGGAATACCAAGCGTTTTGCAAAAGATTGCCGCTCCGCTTGCGGTTAAAGGAGACGAGACGATCGTGATCGGCAGGTTTGATGAAATGTCTCATTTGGATCCAGGGGAAGCGGATTCAGCACTGTTTATATTTTTAACCCCCCGTCTGTTAAAATAATTTGTCCTTACTTGATAAGAAGGCGCTCGCCCCCTTCTTTTCATTCGCGCAAAAGGGGGTGTCATCTATGAAGAATATCGTGTTGCTCGGTTTCATGGGCACAGGGAAGAGTGTGGTGGGGAGGAGGCTTGCGGCAGACATTCATTATCGTTTTGTAGATACCGATTGTTTGATTGAATCAAGGGCGCATCAGCGGATTTTCCGGATTATTCAAGAAAAGGGGGAAGCCCAGTTCAGACAACTTGAATCGCTTGTTGTGCGGGAGGTGGCTTGCCGGCGTCGATGCGTGATTTCGACAGGTGGTGGCGTTGTTCTCGACCCTAAAAATATCGAGGCGCTGCAGGAAAACGGCATCTTGGTGACATTGCAGGCACGTCCGGAGGTGATCTTAAAACGGGTACAAAGACATAATGGGACACGGCCGCTTCTTGACAGTCCGGATCCCCTTTCCAAGATCTACGAGCTTCTTAAGGAGAGGGAGCCGCACTATCGGCGCGCGTCATTGATCCTGGACACCTCCGACATGCCGGTCAAAGAGGTGATCCGGCAGATTAAAGAAAAGGCATGGGCGGTTTAGAACTGAAAAAAATACCGATTCGTTTTAAAACAGCCTGTTGCGATATTTTAATCGGACGCGGGATTCTTCCCGACTTAGGGAAAGCGCTTCACAAGTTGGCGTCGGGAGAGAAAGTAGCCGTGGTCACCGACCCTACCGTAGACCGCATTTACGGCGCAACGATACGAAAAAGTCTGAAGGCATCCCATGTTACCCCCTTAACCATCCGTGTGCCAGCAGGAGAGAAGCATAAAACGCTAAAACAGGTGGAACGGATTTACGACAGTCTTATCCAGCACCATTTTGAACGGGGCTCCACGCTGATCTCCCTAGGAGGAGGAGTCGTTGGCGACATAACCGGTTTTGTGGCAGCGACATATTTACGGGGCATTCCCTATATCCAATGTCCCACTACGGTTGTGGCCCAGGTCGATGCCAGCATCGGAGGGAAAACAGGGGTTGACCATAAAAACGGGAAAAATCTCATTGGCGCCTTCTACCAACCCAAGATGGTTTATATCGATCCCGAGACACTGCGCACGCTTCCGGAAAGGGAGTTTGTCGCCGGTCTTGCGGAAGTTGTGAAATATGGCGTCATTATGGACTCCGATTTTTTCTCTTATCTCGAAGACAACGTGGCTTCTATTTTAGCGAGAGACCCAGAGACCCTCTTTTATTGCATCACAAAATCGGCGGAAAGCAAGGCCGGCGTGGTCGCCTCGGATGAGAGAGAATCGGGTTTAAGGAGGATTTTAAATTATGGCCATACGTTTGGACATGCAATTGAAACATTAACCTATTATCGAAGGTATCAACATGGCGAGGCGGTCTCCATCGGGATGGCAGCCGCAGCCCGGCTCTCTCATGTCCTTGGTATTTTGTCCGAAGACGAGGTCGAACGACAAGACGTCCTCCTGAAGAGGCTGGGCCTCCCAACGACGTTGCCAAAGCTAGCATCAGATAGTATACTTGCGGCCATGCAGCAAGATAAGAAGGTAAAGCAGGGTGCAACTTTTTTTGTGTTGCCTGAAAAAATAGGTTCTGTTCGGGTTGAGCAGATCGGTAAAAATGTCCTTAGGCGTTTTCTTAAAATCGTTTTTGGAAAAGGATAGGAGAACCGAATGACGGGAAAAACAGTTTGTTGCCTTCTGGTGTTGTTTCTGATGGCAGGATGCGGCGGCGGAGACCCGAAAGCCGCCCTGGATGCCAAGATAACCGGCCCGGACGACACCTCCTTCACCGTCCCTCCTTCTTCTTCCCCTCAAACCTTTATCGTACGCGGCCTTGATTTTCAGGTGCGGAGCAAGGAGAGTATTGCAATTCCAGGGGTGGAAATTGAGTTCTTCGCAGGGGGAAGCGGCGTCCTTACCGATATAAATGGGAATCCTCTCCCAAATACCGCTTATTTGAAGACCACCGCGGATGATCGGGGCGTGGGGCGTGTTTCATTTCGCACAACGGTTCCAGCGTGCGGAGCGGAAGACAGAGAGATCTCCGGCTCTGTGATGGCGACAGTCGGCGTTGCCAGTGATATATGGGTTGTTACATACAAGGTAGTGGCATGCTAAGACATGGCCGTTCTACAAGGGAACCCTTTCCGGTTGATATTATAATGGAGATGCTGTGTCTTCTAGGGCGGCGTACCCAAGCGGTTAAGGGAGCAGTCTGCAAAACTGCGATTCAGCGGTTCAAGTCCGCTCGCCGCCTCCATATTCTTGACCCTTCCGGAATGACCTCCTAGGTTCTATTATGTTTTGAAAAGGCTGCAATTGAAAGGTCCTGTGGTGGAATCTTCTATCAAAAATATCGTAATCATCGGCGGCGGGGATAGTGCGACGCTCTTGATGGGGCTCCTGCATAAAGATCCAAAAATAAAAATTGTCGGTCTGGCCGATCGCAATAGCGTCTCGCCGACGATGATGCTGGCCCATCGGTTAAATATCCCGACGACCGCCGATTATACGGCGTATCTCTCCTTTCCGGAACTCCATTACATCATCGACGCGGCCGATGATATGGAAGTGGAACAGAATTTGGATAAGGTTTGTCCCCCTCATATAAAATTGCTTGGAGGCATCACCGCAAAGTTTATACTAAATCATCTTGTCCAGTTAGACCGGCGAAATGGGATAAAAGACTTCACATTTGAAGAACTGCTGTTTCAGTATCAATCAATACACGATATTGGGCTTAAACTTGTGTCAAGCACGGATATGATGCGGATACTCTACTATACGGTGGAGGATGCCACACGGTTAACCGCAACCCCCGCGGGGAGTATTGCACTGTTTGACGAATGGCGGGGTGAAATGTATCTGGGCGCAGTAAAGGGATTTAGCGCTAGTTTTTCCAAGACCTTGCGATGGGCCTTACGACAGGGAGGCTTAACCAGCGCCATTCTGAATACCAAGGAATCGCTTGTCATCGCCGATGTCTCCCAATATCCTGGGTTCGATAATCCCGTCATGTTAGAGGAAGGAGTGCAATCGCTGATGGCGACACCGCTGATCGCCGAAGGGAAAATCATAGGGGTTCTCTATGTGGATGACTTCAAGATTCGCTCATTCCCTCTTCGAGAGGCCTCGCTCCTTGCCCTTCTAGGGAGTATTGCCGCAGATATGATTGACAAGGCCCAACTTCTTGAAAATGCCCTCCGCATATCGATTGTGGATGATTTGACGGGTCTAAATAGCCACCGGTATTTTATGAAACGTCTATCCAATGAAATAAAACGAGCGGCACACTTTCATCTTACCTTTACCTTGGTGATGATCGACATTGATGATTTCCGTTTCTATAACAACCTCTACGGCCATGCCAAGGGGAACGAGGTGTTATGTCAGATCAGCGCGATTTTAAAGGACCATTGCCGTGATGTAGATGTGGTGACGCGATATGGCGGCGAGGAGTTTGCGATCCTGATGCCGGAAACAACCGGGGATACGGTCTTGAACCTGCTCAACCGTTTTCGAGAAAAGGTGGCCTGTTATCCGTTTAACGGGAAAGAGAAATTGCCGAAAGGACAGATCACCGCCAGCATCGGTGTGGTGACCTATCCCGTCCATGGGGACGCTGTCCATACACTGATTGAAAAAGCAACGACAGCGGTATTACAGGCAAAGAAATCAGGGAAAAACAGGATCGTTTCGTACACTGATGCGGGATAAGGGGTCTAACGTGAGGATGCCTGTTTGCGCTTAAGGACATCGTGTACAGCCATAACAATATCCCTGGCTGTTAGGCGGTATTTTTCAAAAAGCGCTTCGGGTGGACCCGATTCCGCATAGGTATCCTCAATCCCAATTGAGGCGATCGGCACCGCGATATGCCGCGATGCAACGTGGGCAACTCGGCTCCCCAAACCTCCGGAAAGAAGATGTTCCTCCGCTGTAACGATCGCACCCGTCTCCCTTGCAGCAGAAATAATGGCCGATTCGTCTATCGGCTTTAACGTGTGGATATCGATGACAGCGGCAGAGATGCCTTCTCTTTGACACATCTCTGATGCCATCAAGGCCTCCCAGACCAGGAGGCCATTCGCGATAATCGTCACGTCGCTTCCCCTCACAAGCTGTTTCGCCGCTCCCAACTGAAAATGATCGGAGGCGTTATAAATGAGAGGGGCCTTGGGTCTTCCGGTTCTCAGATAGACAGGACCGACATGTTGTCCCGCCAGTCCAACAAGCGCCCGGGTCGCATATTCATCCGCGGGCGAGAGCACGGTAAATTTCGGGAGGGCGCATGCCAGGGCAAGATCTTCAACGCTCATCTGCGATGCCCCATCCTCCCCCAGGCTTATCCCGCCGTGGGATCCAACCAGTTTTACATTAAGACCAGGATTGGCAATGGACATTCGAAGCTGGTCAAAGGCCTTACAGAGAAGGAAGGAGGCAAATGTGGAGGCGAATGGAATTTTTCCGCACGATGCAAGCCCTGCCGCGACCGAAACCATATTGGCCTCTGCGATGCCGCAGTTATAAAAACGATCCGGGAACGATTTTGCAAATGAGCCGCTTTTTGTTGATTTCGAAAGATCCGCGTCTACGGCTACCACTCTCAAGTCGGCCTTGCCAAGCTCTAACAACGCCTGTCCATAGGCATCACGCGTTGCCATTCCCATTTTTTTCTCGCGCCTTTTCTCCGACTCAACGAGAGGTTCTAATGAACGGTCTGTTTTCATTGGACGAGCTCTTTTAAAGCAAGCTGCAACTGGTCGGATGTGGGGGCCATGCCATGAAATTCAATATTATTTTCCATAAAGGAAACCCCTTTCCCCTTCGTAGTCCTGGCAAGAATGAGCGTCGGTTTTCCTTTTGTTTGTTTTGCCTCTTCAAAGGCACCGAGGATTTGAGGCATATCATGCCCATCGATATCCACAACATGCCACTTAAAGGCGCGCCATTTATCTGCCAGAGGTTCGGTGTCTAGGATTTCTTTCGTCCACCCATCCAACTGCTGTCGATTACAATCTAAGATAACTGTGAGATGATCCAGCTTATAGTGGGCCGCAAAGGCAGCCGCCTCCCATATCTGTCCCTCATTGGACTCTCCGTCCCCCATCAGGACATAGATACGATATGCCTTATGATCAAGTCTCCCGGCCAGCGCCATTCCTGCCCCAAGCGAAACACCCTGTCCCAGTGATCCCGTAGACGCCTCCACTCCCGGGAGTTTTCCTTTTTCCGGATGTCCCTGAAGCGGACTTCCCATTTTACGAAGGGTTTTGAGCCAATCCATAGGAAAGTAGCCGCATCGGGCCAAAGCGGCATACAGGGCAGGTGCCCCATGGCCTTTGCTTAGAATAAAGCGGTCTCGATCCGCCCATTCTGGATCATCTGGCCGATGTTGGAGTATGTAAAAAAAAAGGGCGGACATAATATCCGCTGCAGAAAGCGATCCCCCAGGATGGCCGGAGCCGGCCTCTCCAATCATGGAAACGATGTCTTGCCTTAGAATGTTCGCCTGTTTCTGAAGTTGCTCAACGCCCAGTTTTTCCATCGATTTTTTGATCCTAGCAAAGGACGCCTATCAAGTCAAATGCCCCTACGGACAGCAAAGCAATCCAATCCTTTTTTGGATCGGTGTCAGTGACCAATAGAGATGTCCGGTTTCAGAGCACGTAATCTGTCCGGTTTTTGAGGCATCCTTTTTTGAGAAAGGAGGGTGCGGATGAAACCGAC
>SBBT01000189.1 GCA_005239595.1 Candidatus Troglogloeales bacterium
CGAGAACAACTCGGCCATGAAGCTATCAAAGAACGAAAGATTAAAACCCAAAAGCACCTTGTGCCTTCTAAATTTTTACAGGAAAAATAGGACTTGATCTTTTTTACTTTTTCATTCGGTTTTACTTTTACCTTTACTTTTACTTTACTTTTACTTTATGTCTTGACACATTTAATGGCAGGGCATAATATCATGCACTAAAGCGTTCGATGTTTTAAGTTTTACGGTGGCAATTTTTTAAACGAAATAATTTTATGGCGAATATTCTAGGCACACAAGAGCGACCGTTGCGTGTGGCAATCGTGGGTTCTGGCCCCAGTGGTTTTTATGCGGCTGAGGCGTTATTCCGATCAAATAAAAATGTGGTGGTGAACATGGTGGAGCGCCTGCCAGCCCCTTATGGGCTTGTCCGTTATGGGGTAGCCCCTGATCATCAAAAAATCAAGAACGTGATCAAGATTTATGAGAAGACCGCGCAAAATCCGAATTTTTATTTCTTAGGCAATGTCAGCGTAGGTAAAGACGTGACTGTTGAGGAATTGAGGCTATTTTATGATGCCATTGTCTTTGCGTACGGGGCCGAACACGATCGTCGATTGGGGATTCCAGGAGAGGATTTATCTGGTAGCCACACAGCGACTGAATTGGTTGGTTGGTACAACGGCCATCCGGATTATTGTGAGCGCACATTTGATTTTTCTCAAAAGGTTGCGGTTGTTATTGGCCAGGGGAATGTAGCCATTGACGTCTGTCGGATTTTATGTAAGACAATCGATGAACTTAAAGATACCGATATAGCCCAGCATGCGCTGGAGGCCCTGGCACAAAGCAAGATTGAGGCCGTGCACATGATTGGTCGCCGGGGCCCTGCCCAGACAGCATTTACACCTGTTGAGATAAGAGAGTTTGGGGAACTGGCAGACTGTGACCCTGTGGTCGTACCTCAAGACCTGGAGCTAAATGCCGCCAGTTCTAAGGAGCTAGCAGATCCCCAGAATGCTAAGTTCAAGAAGAATTTCGACATCCTGCAACAATTCGCCTCGCGTGGTCTTGGCCATGCTGGCCAAAAAAGAAAGAAATTATTTATCCATTTCCTGCGCAGTCCCTTGGCCTTGATAGGCAACGACCGTGTTGAAAAAGTCCTACTCGAGAAAAATAGACTTGTTGGCGAGTCCAGCAGTCAGAAGGCCCAGGGCATAGGCGAAAAAGTGGAATTGGCCTGTGGGTTATTCTTTCGCAGTGTTGGTTACCATGGTGTTGCCATGGCAGCTGTGCCCTTTGAGGAGTCAAAAGGCATCATACCTAATCGCGGCGGTCGTATCTTCAATGGCCAGATGATGGTGTTGGGGCTGTATGCGGTCGGCTGGATCAAGCGTGGGCCAACAGGTGTCATTGGCACTAACAAGCCCGATAGCGATGAAACCGTGAAGCATATCTGGGAAGATGCGCCTATCTTAATCCCTTGTCCTCGGCCAGACACACGCTTTTTACTTGAACTGCTGCACCAGAAAAAAGTGCGGGTTGTAAATTTTAGCGATTGGAAAAAAATCGACGCCGCGGAAATCGAGCGTGGAAAGATAGCTGAAAAACCGCGGGAGAAATTTGTGACGATCCGTGAGATGTTTTCTGCCTTGGACGGTTAGTAGAGGACTTAAGATTATTCCAATACACAATCTGTTGGGCTAGGTTTTTCCATTAAGACGGTGGTGGCCTTGTTTTCTTGCAGGTACTGGATAATGCCATCCGCGCCGATACGCCGGTGGAACATCCCGAGGCCTTCATTTGTTTGGCGGTTTTGCTGATAGAATTTGAATAACGCATCGATGACGATGGGCACCTGTTCGCGCGGCACTGAGCGCAGGTACATTTTCTCTCCATTGCTAGAGATTAAGGGTTTTCCTTGATAATGGGCGGACTGGTCTCCGAAGAGTTTGAATTGGTAGCGGTCCACACCGGAGCCCACCAGTCCAATTGTCTTTGTTGCCGGACGAAAGCACTGGCGTTCGCAGCCCGTGATGCCGATAGATTCTTTCAGATCACCCCAGCCACGTTTTTCGAGTTCATCCATGAGAAGCGGTTCAAATTGCTCCGAGTCCGTATACGTCAAGCGACAGGTGTCACGGCCCACGCACGCCCCCGAATGCAACCGTAAGTTAGAGTAAGTCTTGCCATTACGTAATCCATAGCCATAACCCTTAAGGTCTGCCTCGAGCGCTTCTTTGAGATCCGTGGGGATATTGGTCAAAATGGCGTCTTGATTTGGTGTAATCATGAATTCAATGGGATATTTGTTCATCACTTCACGGAGCATCGATTTTAATTTTCCGTTGGGGCTGGCATCCGTGATGCGTCCGTTTTCAAGGAAGAGTCCGTACGCCAAGAGTCCGTTGGAAGGTTGCTTGTGCCAGCCGAAATGGAGCTCGCGATTGCCACAATCTAACGCTGGATCCGGGAGAGGCAGCTTGAATCCTACATGATCGCTTACCTGCGCACGGAACCAATCAATGCCTTCCTTGAGAATCACGTATTTTAACCGTGCCCAGAAACGGTTCTGCCGGTCCCCGTATCTTTGGTGAACAGAAACGACTCCATCCAGGACTTTCATCAGTTGTTGTTTCGGTACGATCGTCAAAGGCTTGGCCATGGTTGCGGTCGTGGGTTTGCCGTTACGCTCGCCTTGGCCGCCGCCAACGTACACCTGAAAGGCGCTGACCTCGCCGTTTATTATGACAGGCGCAATGGCGAGGTCATTGGTGAGTAGTTCTACGCAATTATCCGGGATATATCTTCCAGTCGCTGGATCGCGGTGGATGGTTGAAAAGGCGATTTTAAATTTCCGATTCAACAGGTTTGGTCCGTAAGCGAACGACTCGTCAGATTTACGCAGATAATGCGGATCAATCGCGAATATCTCGACAAATGGCTCCAATGGGAGCCGGAAATAATCAGCAGCCCGCTGTGCCCACGCCCGCGCGTTAAAGATATCGGAGGATTGCGAAAGAGGGCAGCCCATTACGTTGCGTGTGTTGTCCCCACACCCATTGAGGGTGTACAGATTTTTTTCAGCGAGTGCCTTAATGATAGGGATGACACCAGGTTTTTTAACCCAGTGAAGTTGGATATTCTGACGTGTTGTGAGACGCAGCGAGGTATCTCCCTGCGGGTTCGCGGTATATTGTTCGGATAATTCATCAAGCAGTTGCCACTGGGCCCGTGAGATCGGCCCACCGCCAGGGATGCTGATCCGGATCATGTACATCCATTCTTTGGGGTCGCCGGTTATGGCCCGATTAAACTCGAGATAAATTCCGTGCGATTTGGCAAGTTGTTCGGCCTCCCAGGCGATGTCAGGGGTGTCGCTACGGAATTCCTGTTTGAGGTTACCGCATAGACCGTTGGAGGCGAGCTTATTGAGCTCTTCCTTACACAGGTCCTGTGGGGGTGTATTAAAATTAGGCGCAAATATTTTTTTCATAATAATTTTTATATTACCGTAGCTAAGATGAAAGTCAACAGATGTTTTCTCTTGATTCGGGAATGGGATAATAGATTGTTACCCCCTAGAGAAGCTTTTAATCTTTACAAAAGAAACGTTTGAAAAATTAAAGAACGAACTGGCTATCTATCAGCCAGAAGACAAACTTAAACCGCTAAGCAAACAAAAAATAAAACTAAAA
>SBBT01000215.1 GCA_005239595.1 Candidatus Troglogloeales bacterium
GGTCAAACGCGGAGGTACCATGAAACGCGGACGGGTCATCCTCCGCCGGGCGATACCCCTTTCCTTTTCGGGTGATCACATGAACCAACAGCGGCCCTTCCAGCTGCTTTATATTTTCAAACGTCGTCAGAAGGTGATCGAGGCGATGCCCATCAATGGGACCGATATACCGAAATCCGAGTTCTTCAAAGAGAATGCCCTGGGTAATGAAACCTTTGACCGACTCTTCCGCCCTTCTGGCCACCTTTAACATCGGTCTTCCCAGTTTTGGAATATGTTTTAGAATACTCGCGGTCTCACTTTTCACCTTGGTGTAAAAAGATCCTGTCAGGATCCGGGAGAGATAGGCGGAAAGCGCACCGACATTTTTGGAGATCGACATCTCATTATCGTTTAAAATGACAATCAGGTTCCGTTTCAACGCCCCCGCATGATTGAGCGCCTCATAGGCCATGCCGGCTGTCATCGAGCCGTCCCCAATAATGGCAATGACATGGTAGGTTCCGTTTTGGTGGTCCCGCGCCTCTGCCATCCCTAACGCCGCGGAAATTGCGGTTCCGGCATGTCCGGCGCCAAACGTATCGTACGAACTCTCCTTTCGGGAGAGGAAACCGCTGATTCCCTGATATTGCCGCAACGTGGAAAAACGGGCAAACCTCCCGGTTAAGAGCTTATGGGGATAGGCCTGATGGCCTGTATCCCAAACCAGGCGATCATCGGGGGCATCAAAGACCGTATGAAGGGCGATGGTCAACTCGACTGCGCCTAAGGCCGCGCCCAGATGCCCGCCGTTTTGCGCCACCACATCAAGAATCGTCTTCCTGATCTCCTCCGCAAGCGCAGGCAGCTCCTCGCGCGGGATCTTTTTTATATCCCTCGGCTCGTTAATTTCAGGAAGAAAGCCCATTATTTCCTTCTCTCAATCATGTAGTTCGCAAGCTGTCGAAGGGGATCCGCTTCCGGCCCTAAGGTTTTAATCTCTTCCACCGCCGCATCCACAAGCCGACGGGCCTCTTTTTTCGCCTGTTCTCTCCCCGCCAGACGAGGGTAGGTCCATTTTTCCTTTGCCTGGTCCTGGCCCACCGACTTTCCCATTTCCTTCTCTTCTCCCTCCAAATCGAGAAGATCGTCGGCAATTTGAAACGCCAGGCCCACCTTTTCTCCGTACCGGGTTAATTGGGCCAGCCGCCTTTGAGGAGCGCCGCCTAACATCCCGCCAATACGGACCGAGGCCCGAATCAGCGCGCCCGTTTTATGTTGATGGATATAAAGGAGCTTTTCCATGTCCATCTCCTTTTTTCCCTGGGATTGAAGATCGGCCAGCTGGCCTCCTACCAAACCCGCGCTCCCCGAGGAAGATCCTAATTCAAGCATGACAGCAAGCACCTTTTTTGGAGAGACGGACCCGAGACAGCCCTTCTCGACTATCAACGTAAAGGCAGACGTCAGAAGGGCATCTCCCACCAGAATGGCGATCCCTTCCCCGAAGACCTTGTGGTTGGTCAGCCTCCCGCGCCGGTATGCATCGTTGTCCATAGACGGCAGATCGTCGTGGACCAGCGAATAGGTGTGGATCATCTCGATAGCAGCGGCAAAAGGGAGCGCTGCTTCGCGCCTTCCTCCCACCGCATCACAAGCGGCCAGACATAAAATCGGACGAAGCCTTTTCCCTCCGGCAAAAAGGGAATACCGGATGGCCTCATACATCAGTGACGGCTCGCACTTAACCGACGGGATATATGATTTCAGCACCCGGTCTACCGCTTCCTTCCCCTCTGAAAGATAGGTCTGTAACTTTTCCTTATCCATCTGACGACACCCCGGTACCCGCCCCTTCCGATGACACCTCTTTCAAATCCAGGAGAGGCGCCTCTTTATCCTGCGTCAGGACTCCAACCTTTCGTTCCGCTTCTTCCAACATCTTCGCGCAGTTTTTCGACAACCGAACCCCCTCTTCAAAAACCTTTAGAGCCTCTTCCAGAGGGAGATCCCCGTTTTCAAGGGATTTCACTACCTCTTCCAATCGGGAAAGGGCCGTTTCGAATTTCAACGGAGGCATACTGCTCCCAATTCACACAACCATAAAAAACACGCCCAATTATACAATAGGACGGCACTAGGTCAAGCCATTTTTATACGCAATCTGATAGCTGAAACAAAATATCACAAGATAACTTCTGATGAAAATAGAACACCAGGAGAGAAGAGATAATTTTGCTGACGATGACAGACGAGAAACGATTGATTGTGGTTCAGAAGGTGATGGACGGGACAATGGATAGAGAGGCCGGGGCGAAAGTCCTGGGTCTTTCAGAAAGGCAGATGTATCGGCTGATGGCATCCGTTTGAAAGAGAGGCCCCTCGGGTTTGGTCCATAGGAATCGGGGGAATCAGCACGCACGCAAGTACGATCGGGCCATTGGAGAGAACGTCTTGGATCTGGTGCGAGAGAAATATCAAGATGTGAAGGTAATGTGTACACACATATGGCGGTTTTTCCATAGGCTGTAACATCCTTATTTTATACGCAAATCCAAACCGTTCGCTCATGTATTTTAAGATCTGTTTCGAGGGGGACTTGAAAATTCGCTGTAAATCACTAAGATAGGAAGAGGTATCTGTAAGGAGGAGACCTATGAACATCAAGTTTGAAAAACGGAGCGGAGCCATCTACCCCGCCTATTTTCACGTTGGGGGTTATTCCATTGCCCTAAACCCTGAAACAATTCAATCGCTGAAAGGCTTAACGGCCCTTGATACAACCCCTTTTTATGCAACCCTGGTTCAAATCATCGGATCGAACCGATATCTAAAAGAGATGGTGCAAGAGGGGATCGCAGCGGGTGGAGATCAGAATGCCCTGTCCAGACAATTAAAAAAAGAGATCCAATCTCTATAGATGGACAGCTTCGACCTGGAAAAAGAAGAACGCGGCATTGCGGTTTATGATCCCCTGCACCGCTACCTGGTAGAGGTTCGAAAATATCCCTTCTTAAGCAAAGAGGAAGAGAGACGGCTTGCGATTCAGTTTAAAGAGGAGGGCGACATGCAAGCGGTTACCCAGATTATCCTCTCTCATCTTCGTCTGGCCGTCTCGATTGCCATGGAATACAAAAATCTCCCCTTTGACATTATGGACTTAATTCAAGAAGGGAACATCGGATTAATGCAAGGAATAAAAAAATTTGACCCGTACAAGAATATCCGGGTTGCGACTTACGTGGTCTGGTGGATTCGGGCCTATATCTTAAAATATATCTTGCATAACTGGCGGCTGGTAAAGATCGGGACCACGGAGGGAGAGCGCAAGTTGTTTTTTCAGCTCTCCAAGGAAAGGGAACGCTTGGAGAAATTAGGGTTTGAGGCCGGACCGAAACTGCTGGCCGATCACCTCCACGTGAAGGAAAAAGAGGTCGTTGAGATGCAGCAGCGCCTCGGCGGATGGGAATTCTCCCTTGACCAGCCGGTCGGCCCGGATTCGGATGAAACGATTGGAAACATCCTCCCCTATGGAGAAAAGGGGATCGAGGATACGCTCGCGGATGATCAGGTCAGGAGGCTTTTTCAAGAAAAGCTAAAGGCGTTCTCAAAAACGCTGAAACCAAGGGAGGTCGAAATCCTGACGGAACGTATCCTGTCTGAAACACCAAAGACACTGGAGACCTTTGGAGAAAGATACCACATCTCAAAAGAGCGGGTCCGGCAGTTGGAAGCAAATATCATGAAAAAATTAAAAAAATACATGAAAGAGGAAATCGAAAATTTTAAGGATATTGGGCCGGTGTCGTCGTAAGAAACAGCTCCATCTGCTCCGTCAGCGTCTCTTTAACCAGGAGCATCTTCTCCGGATCGGTCACCTTTTGCTGGTCAGGGCCAAGGACGTAGAACACATCTACAATTTGGTCCAGCTGGGTCGAAATTTTTGCCGAATGGACTGAAAGGCCCAGCATAAAGAGGGTCTTGGCAATCACATACAAAAGACCGCGGCGGTCTCCCGCAAAAATATCGATAATCGTAAAGGTATGGGAGCTGTCGTTGTCGAGCTCGATCTTCACCGGCGGAAGGGGAAAACGCCGGTCTTTTTGCTGTCGATACCGCTCTCCTTTCTGGAAAAGAGCCTTGACCGTCTCTTTTGCGGTGAGGACATTTTTTACATCCTGGGCGACATCGGCTATCCGCTCCGGGGGAACGGTGCCGGTGTAATCGGGATCGAAAACGCAAAAGGCGTCCACGACCATTCCATTTGCATGGGTAAAGACGCGGGCCGACATAATCTGAAGCCCTTTGGCGGCGAGCACCCCGGTCATCTTTGAAAAAAGGCCCGGCTGATCCATGGTATAAAGGGTGTATTCCGTCATCCCGGAATCGGAGAGATATCGGCCCTCAATCCGGATCGGATCGATCAGAAGGTGGAAGAGAAAGGCGATATCGGTGACGATCTTCTCATAAGGGGTGAGCAGCAGATAACGGGGTGTGAGGGCAGGCAGGACGTCATCCAGCCAGGCCTCTGGGTACTTTCCTTTCACCTCCCGATGTAATTTAGCAAGCACCGCTTCCACCTTCTTATGCTCCGGATCGGGAACCTCCCCTGCCAGAACGGTTAAAACCTCTTCGTACAACTTAAAGAGCAACTCACCCTTCCAACTGCTCCAGGTTCCCGGCCCGACCGCCCGAATATCGGCGCACGTTAAGACAAACAGCTTCTTTAAGATTTCAGGTTTTGCCACCTCCTTGGCAAATTGAAGGAGAACCGGCTCGTTTGAGAAATCACGGTAAAGCGCCACCTCGGAGAAAATCAAATGCCGGCGAACCAGGAAAAGGAGGAGCTCTCTTTCCTCTTCGTTGTATCCCAGCCGTATGGCAGCAGCCTCGGCCATATCTGCGCCAATTTTGCAATGATCTCCTTCATAGCCCTTTCCAATGTCATGCAGAAGAAGGGCAAGATGGAGAATATCCTTGCGGTGAATCTCCGCATAAACCTCTCCAAGAAGGCCCCGATCCTCCCTTAGAGATTCGGCCTCCTCCACCGCCCGAAAGGTATGTTCATCCACAGTGTAGGCGTGAGACCGGTTCTCTTGCACCAGCCGGTGAATGCGAGAAAACCCTGGAATAATCTTCCAGAGCACATGGGTCTGATGCATGACCCTCAAAACCATGGCAATTCCGCCCGGCCTTGAAAGGATGCTGCGAAAGAGCATTGCCGCTTCGGGTGAAAGGGACTGCCCTTCTCCCTTCGGTTCCTGATCCGCTGACTGATA
>SBBT01000203.1 GCA_005239595.1 Candidatus Troglogloeales bacterium
AAACCGACGCGGGATAGGCATTAAACCAGAGAAACCCAATTGCGGCGCCGATGATTGCTCCGCAAAAAACAGACAGCTCGCCAGCCCCCTTGATATACGGAATCAACAAATATTCGGAAAGCGCCTTATGTCCGGTCACGTAAGTCACAACCAGATAGGCCACCGCCGCAACAATCACCGGGCCGATGGCTAATCCATCGAGCCCGTCGGTCAAGTTCACCGCATTCGAGGCGCCGACAATCACCAAGATGGCAAACAGGATGTAAGCGGGACCTAAGTCGGGATTGAAATTCTTAAGAAACGGAATGGAAAGCTTACTTCCCGCAGCATCAGAAAGATAAATACAAACGGCGGCCAAAGCGGCAACAACCGTCTGCAGTAGAAATTTGTAACGGGGCAAAAGCCCCTTTGGATCTTTCCGAACACATTTTAGAAAATCGTCCCAAAATCCAATCCCGCCAAAACCAGCCGTCACAAAAATCACCAGCCAAATATATTGATTTGAAAGGTCTGCCCATAGCAGCGTCGCAATCAGAATCGCGCCTAAAATTAGGCCGCCGCCCATGGTTGGCGTCCCGGCCTTGACGGCATGCGTGGCTGGGCCGTCGTCTCGAACCACCTGCCCCATCTGATACCGGGCCAAAAGATCGGTAAACCACTTTCCAAAAAATAAACAGATAAAAAGCGCGGTCAATATCGCGTAAACCGTGCGAAAGGTGATGTAACGAAAAATATTCAGGAAGGAGTAGGTTTCGTGTAATGGATATAAGAGATTATAGAGCATTAGTGTGAGGTTCCTTTGATGAGACGCTCCATACCCATTCCACGCGACCCCTTAATCAGCACGATGTCTCCCTTTTGGATTTCATGCGCAAGGTCAATGGCCTCCAAGGTCTTGAAAACAGAAACCGCCTCTTTTTCCATTCCTCCCTCAATCGCGCCTTCTGCCATCGCCTCGCTGAAATTGCCAACGGTAATTAGACGGTCAATGTGATTTCTGGCAACCGTGCGTCCCGTCTCCCGGTGTGCCGCTTTCGAGGATTCCCCTAATTCCAACATATCGCCCAACAATGCGACTTTTCGGTGCCCCACGCCGTTCTTAGGCGGAGAGTAGGCCGCCAGCGTTTGCAATCCACTTTGCATGGAAGCCGGATTGGCATTGTAGGCATCCAATAAAACGGTTGCCCCTTGATAGGAGATTACTTCTCCCCGAAGCGAAACCGGACGCACCTCACTCAACGCGGCGCGAATCTCATCGAATTCATATCCCAGTGCAATGGCGAGAGCCGAGGCGGCCAGGGCATTGTAGACTTGATGTCTCCCAATCAGCGGGAGGACTACTCTCATCTTTCCTCCTCCCCCTGCTTGATTGCGATTTAAGACCAAGGTAAACGCTGTTTCGCTGCCAAGTTGTTCTATGTCCGATGCAGTAATATCCGCATCCCGCTCAATTGAATAGGTCCACCGGTTGGGAATCCGCTCTTCCCACGCCGACAAATACGAATCGTCTCGATTGATGATCGCAATCCCATCGGATGCCAGCGATTCAAAGAGGACCCCTTTCTCAGCAGCAACCCCTTCCACGTTTTTGAGAAACTCCAAGTGGGCCGAGCCGATATTGGTAATAATCGCAGCGGTGGGTTTTGCAATATCGCAAAGCAGCCGCATATCCCCGGGCCGGCTGACGCCCATCTCCAAAACCGCCGCGCGATCTTCCTTGCCCAGACGAAGCAAAGAGAGCGGGAGGCCGATCTGGTTATTAAAATTCCCCTCTGTTTTTAGGACGCTGCCGCGAGTTCCCAGTATTTTTGCGAGTATCTCTTTAGTCGTGGTCTTTCCGTTCGTACCGGTCACGCCAATCAACGAGCCATGAAACGATTGCCGATGCCATGCCGCAAGCGATTGTAATCCGGTGAGGGGATCCTCTACCACAATGAGTAGACGCGATTTGGCCAATCCAGAAAGGCTTTCAAAGCCTGCATGCGAAACCATGGCCCCCGCCGCGCCTTTTTGAAAGGCGTCATCAATAAAGGCATGGCCATCGTGTTTTTCCCCTTTCAGGGCAATAAAAATATCGCCGGGTTGGATCGTCTTTGTATTGATTGAAAAACCGCCAATTACGCAATCGGAAAGCGTGCCTCGAATTTCTGCGCGGGCGCCTTGTGCCCAATCTCTAATATTTTCAATCGTCCAGATATTTGCTTTCACTTTTACTTTCATCAAGGTACTTCTAAAAAATCTGCGTCTCTAAACTGCTGTGGCGCGCGAAGCGTTACGCCGCCCGCAGGACCTACTTTCGCCGCGCCGATAACGCAAGGCGCGCGGTCTCCCGGTCGTCAAACCGAGTGATCTTTTCTCCAATAATCTGATACGTCTCGTGCCCTTTTCCCGCAATCACCACCGCATCGCCCGTTTGCGCCAGAGCGATCGCACGGGTGATCGCCTCCTTCCGATCGGGAATGACTTCATAATTAGGTTTGGGGGTTTGGCCAATCAGCCCTGCCTCCATCTCTTGTAAAATCGAAAGCGGCGGTTCCGACCGGGGATTGTCCGATGTTAGAATCGAGAGACGGCTGTACAAAGAGGCGGCCTGCGCCATTTTGGCGCGCTTCCCGCGATCCCGGTCTCCCCCGCAACCGACAACGGTAATCACGTGCCCCAAAGCCAAAGAGGAAACAGACTGCAACAAGCGGGAGAGGGCATCCTCGGTATGGGCATAATCTACAACCACCAGAAAATCTTGCCCCACGTCAATCTTTTCAAATCGGCCCGGGACCGATTTCATTGCCGCGATGCCGGCGGAAATCGCCTCCTTGGAAAGACCCGACGCGACGCCAACACCAATTGCCCCCAAGATGTTATAGACGTTATATTGTCCGGTCAGCGCGGAACAAATTGGAATCTCTCCGATCGGCGTCTCAACCGCCATCTGAATCCCCTGGATATTCATCGTAAGCGACGTCGGATAGATATCATCGTGGCGATCAATCCCATAACAAAGCGTGCGACCGGCCAACTCGGCTTTCAATCGCATCCCCCACGGATCGTCTACGTTAATGACAGAAAGGCCATCGGTCTGGAAAAAGAGTTTTTTCTTCGCCTGAAAATAGGCCTCCATCGTCTTGTGATAATCGAGATGATCCTGTGTCAGATTGGTAAAAACGGAGGTATCAAAGCGAAGCCCCAAGACTCGTCTTTGATCAAGACTATGCGAAGAAACCTCCATGGCGACATGCGTCGTCCCGCGCCGTCTCATTTCTGCAAAGAGCTCCTGCAACTCTAAAATCCCCGGCGTGGTTTGAGAGGCGGTATGAGTCGGATTCTCCCCGCCCCCCAGATCGTAATGAATCGTTCCGATCATTCCGGTCTTTTTACCCTGCGTGGCAAAAAGCGATTGCGCTAAAAATGATGTGGTCGTCTTGCCATTAGTCCCGGTAATCCCAATCAGATGTAAATCGTCCGCAGGAAGATTTTCCAGATGAGAGGAAAGTTGAAATAGCGCCTCATACGCATCTCTCACCAAAACAACTGTTTCTTGGCCCAGACGATTCGCCCCTCCAGATTCTTTCTCGGCGACAACAACAGACGCACCACGCCGCACGGCCTCTCCAATAAAGGAGCGGCCGTCTTGCTTTGTCCCCGGCAGGGCCACAAAGAGAGTTCCTTTTTCAACTTTTCTTGAATCCGTCACAATCTTCTTGACCTCTATTTCCGTTTCTCCGACCACTTCACGCACGGCACAAGATCGCAGTCCTTCTGAAAGCCTCAAATGGACGCCCTCTTGCCAATCAATGTATCGGGAGCAATCTTCAGATAATGAAGGGTCTCCCGGCCAATCGCCGAAAAGACCGGCGCCGCAACCTCTCCACCGGTTCGCTCTCCCTCCGGCTCATCAATCATCACTAAAATCGTCAACGCGGGACGATCCGCCGGAACAAATCCGACAAACGAACTGACATACCCTTTTTGAGAATAGCGGCCGGTTTCCACATCAATCTTCTGAGCGGTACCGGTTTTCCCCGCCACCGAAAAACCGGGGATGGCGGCCAGCCTT
>SBBT01000003.1 GCA_005239595.1 Candidatus Troglogloeales bacterium
ACCGGGTATTATTCCGGGGTACTGGAACAAACCTGAAGAAACCGCTCATGCCATTCGTGAAGGCTGGCTTTTCACCGGAGATGTGGGCACAATGGACGATAAGGGATGGGTTTACCTCTTAGACCGAAAAAAGGATATGATCATCGCCTCGGGATTTAAGGTATGGCCAAGAGAGGTCGAAGATGTCATCTATCTTCATCCTTCTGTTCGCGAAGTCGCAGTCATCGGAATTCCGGATACCTATCGTGGGGAGACGGTGAAGGCCTTCGTCGTCTTGAAAGAGGGATATGAAGGTAAGGTGGAAGAAGAAGAGATCATTGCCCATTGTAAGGAACGAATGGCGGCCTATAAATATCCCCGCCAGGTTGAATTTGTTAAAGAGATTCCCAAGACCACCACAGGGAAATTTTTAAGGAGGGCGTTAAGGGAAACAAAATAATCCCCCTCAATCCCCCTGAAGCTGTGAAAGAATTCAGCTACAGAGGGGTTTAGGATTTTGTAAGTTTCGTTTTTTGCACGGACGGCTAAGTATCAATCATGGAGAACCTACGCCCATTGACTAACCTCATTTCGCCTCCTTACCCTATCGGCCTTAATCGGAGGGATTGCTCCACCGGTTTTTTCTCATGCTTGGGCCAATCTTTTGGGCTTCCAGCAAAGGCGAATCCATTGGCTGACGTTATAGGTCAGACAGGCCCACAGGGCTTCCAATGTCACCTTAGCCAATCCACGCAAACGAAACTGACGCAACCCAATTTTGTCTTTAATCCACGCATTGGGAAACTCCGCCACCCCTGCCCGTTGCTTATAGATGGCTTGAGCTTCCGGCGTCTCCATCTTGGCTTGAAATGCTGCGACCTCTGGCGTCGCTTCGCTCCTGACCCACGATCGCCCTCGCTTGGTCCCAGGACAACACTGAGCCTGAAACGCACAAACTCGACAATCAGAAACCTTGGCTCGGTAGCGGTACCGCACCGAAGCTCCCTGTCGTTCCTTGGTTTCATAAGCCAACATCTTGCCTCCAGGGCACCGACAACCGTCCGTGCTCGCATCATACTCAAAGGCCTGCGGGTAAAACTCCGGACTCACTCCGCGCTGCTTCATCCGCTTCTCTGCCACGCCTCTTCGCTCCGGCAAGGCCCCGATCAAATCCACCTGTTTTCCGGCCATCGCCTCCATCGTGGCCTGATTCGTAAATCCCCCGTCTACTACCATCTGTTTCGGTTTCTTTCCCAGGTTGGCTTCGATTCGCTCCTCCGCCGGCTTCAGTTCCGAAGCATCTGTGGCCGATTGAGTCGCCCCTACCCCGACAATGATCTTGGCTCTCGCGTCCGTCGAAATCTGCACGTTATAACTCGGCCCACAAGCGCCTTTGGCCCCCATCATGACACGAGCATCCGGATCCGTACTGCTGGCCCGTGGCTCCTTCTTCTCCGATGCCTCGGACCGAGAAACTTCCATCTGTTCCACCGCCCGGATAGCCTTCTCCAGACGCTCTTGCCTCTCCCTCAACGCTCGCTGCCGAGCCTGGGCCACTCGCTGGCTCAGTTCCTCCGATCCCGGATCTCCCATCTGTTCCACCTGCTCCCGGGCCAATCGCAGATGATCCTCCAACGTCGCCTTCCGGTGAAAACTGTTGTCCGAGGCACAGGCCTTCACCTTGGTTCCATCGTGCATCACTCGCTCCAAGCTGATCAGTCCCTCGTGACTAAGTACTCCCAAAACCTCGATAAACAATCGATCCAGCGCCTCTTTATGCTCAACCCGAAAATCGGCCAGCGTATGGTAGTTGACTACCTCCAGCCCGCTCAGCCACTGATAGGCCGGATGGTACTCGCTCAACCGCGTAATCTCTCGGGCCGAATTGACCCCTTCTTTATAGGCATAGAGCCACAAACTGATCAACAACTGCGGGTCCCACACGGGTGCCCCGGCCACTCCCTCGACCGATCCGATCTCGGCATAGAAGGGTCCCAGATCCACCTGTCCTACCAACTCCCAGATCGCCCGCACTGGATGATCCTCTTCAACCAGCTTCTCGACTTCCACAGGACGCAGCAGCAGTTGCTGCCGATTGATCAATTTTCGTCGGATGGTGCGGGCCCCTTCTCCTTTAATAGAGGCTTGCAGCAATTTATCTTTTTCCATGGGACCTCCGCTGTGCCTGAGTTTGTCTGGCCTCGCCCCGCTTTACGCTCAGGGTCCATTTATCCTGGACGACCCACTCAATGGTCTCACCCTTCTCCATTTCTAAAGCCTGAGCCAGGGGAGCTGGGCAAATCAAGTAAAACTGGCGCTGCCCCTTGGCTCGCTCGATCACCTGGACTTTGGTCATGTATCCCATGGAAAGCGCCTCCTCTCGTAAATGTTGAGAAGAGGATATCATAGTTATATGGCTATGTCAAGCTTTTTTATCTATTTTGCAATTTTTTCACACCTTCCCTCCCACCAGGGGAGGGGCTATTAGGGAGCTTCTATTTTTGAGCGATCAACTCAAAATTTTTTGAAATCGTTTCACTCACCTTCTCCATCAAAGCAGTCCTGTCTTTTAACGAATAAGGCTCCGTCTCAATGGGGCCTCCTACCCTTATCCGGACTTCTCCGGAGGAAGCGGTCAACCGGTCCTTTGGCATGATCTCCCGGCTTCCGGCAATCGAAATGGGAATGATAGGAATTTTCGATTTCATGGCCAGGGTAAATCCTCCCTTTTTAAAAGGCTGGATCGAACCGTCCGGACTCCTCGACCCCTCCGGGAAGATGACAACCGACATCCCTTCCCTGATCCTTTGAGCGGCTTGATTCATCGCCTCCACGGTCTCCCGTGTTCCCTGTCGGTCGATGCTGATATAGCCTGCCGCGGCCATGGCCCAGCCGAAAAAGGGGATGGAGAAGAGCTCCTTTTTCACCAGCCATTTGAATTGGAAGGGGAGATGACCGAGGAGGACAAAGATATCGTAACTTCCCTGGTGGTTCGACATAAAGATGAAAGGTCCCTTCCCTCTGATATTTTCCAGCCCCTCGACTTTCACCTTCACCTGATTGGCAAGCAAGGCAGCCCTTCCCC
>SBBT01000221.1 GCA_005239595.1 Candidatus Troglogloeales bacterium
GAAGACGGTTAATTTCATTGTGCATTTGTCGAGATGGTGGTATTCTGTGTTTGGGCATGAGTGTCCTCCTTTGGTTTTGGCCTCTGGTGAGGCCTAGGTGAATGATCTTACCCAAAGAATACCTCATGCCTTCCTGTTTTTACAGGTATTTTAGGACTTTATCAGCGCTAAACTAAAATTTCCTAAAGATTATCTTAATAAGATTATTTGCGGTGATTGTTTAGAGGTAATGAAAACAATGCCGGACGAATCAATTGACTTGATCGTGACTTCTCCGCCGTACAACCTTAAGAATTCTACCGGAAACGGCATGAAGGATGGGCGTGGTGGCAAATGGTCTAGAGCCGCTTTAGTTAATGGATACAGTCACCATGACGACTGTATGCCACATGAAAAATATGTCGCATGGCAAATTAAGTGTCTGGACGAAATGTATAGGTTAATACGAAACAATGGTGCGATCTTTTATAATCACAAATGGCGCGTACAAAATGGCTTCCTTCAAGATCGCCATGATATTGTTGGGAGGTTTCCCGTTCGTCAGATAATCATCTGGAAAAGAAAAGGCGGTATTAATTTTAATGCGGGATATTTTTTGCCCACTTACGAGGTTATTTATCTGATAGCGAAGCCAGATTTTAAATTATCATCGAAAGCGAATGCTTATGGCGATGTTTGGGAATTTACTCAGGAAATGAAAAATGGGCACCCTGCTCCATTCCCTGTGTCTTTGATTCAAAGAATTGTATCATCAACAAATGCTAAAATTGTACTTGATCCTTTTATGGGCTCGGGAACAACAGCCGTTGTTGCAAAGGACCTTAAACGAGATTATATTGGCATTGATATTTCTCCGGAATATTGTCGTATCGCACGAGAGCGAATACGCTCAGGATACGCCCCCGTTGCTGAGGAGAAATGCTTAAAGTGTTAGTTTTAATGGGCGAAGGTTGTTCGAGAACACTTGATTAGAAACGCTACCATTGCGATATGCCATAGCCCGATAGAATACAAGGGCTATGGCATTTTTATTGGATTAAAAAACTTATGAGCAATCGATTTCAAATATTGGCTTTAGACGGCGGTGGAATTCAAGGACCGAGTTCAAGAATTAAAAAAGGAACGATAGCTTGATGTGGTACCATATATTTCGAAGAGAGTTAAAAATGTAATTACAAGCCTGAAAAATGTACCCAATGAAAAATGGACATATTAGCATGTTTGTTTTTTAGGTAGGTATGCGACGTATTTTTTTAGAACGAGGCATTAAAAGCAATGCGGGAATCAGAATATTCCAATATTAAGTTAGAAATTGAGAAAATCGACGAGCAGATTGCAATGCTGACAAAACTAAAGTCGCAGTATGCCGAGAAGCTTAACGGTTTGACTGATATCGAAGTCATTGTCCCAAAGCCCACGGATAACAATCAAGCACCGATTAACAATGCGCTATTATTTAGAGAATATTTTCACGGGCGTGAAGATGTCTATGCGAAACTGTGGATTAATAATAGAACCGGTAAGCGTGGTTATAGCCCGGTCTGTAAAAACGAGTGGGTTCGAACACTTTGCCGAAAACCTGCCATTAGGTGTTCTGAATGTTCGAATCAGCAGTTTTTGCCTTTCGATGAAATTGCTATCCATCAACACTTGGAAGGACGGCAGGTTATCGGTGTCTACCCCATGCTAAAAAATGAAACTTGCCATTTCTTGGCGATAGATTTTGATAAAGAAAAATGGCTTGAGGATATTAGAGCGGTTATGAAAACTTGTAATGAAGAAGGAATCCCTGCGGCAGTGGAGCGTTCGCGCTCCGGAACCGGCGGCCATCTCTGGATATTTTTCAGTGAAGAAGTGCCAGCGATCTTAGCGCGCAAACTCGGAAGTTCCTTAATCACTAAAACAATGGCTAAAAGATACCAGATCGACATGAAAAGTTATGACCGCATATTTCCCAATCAAGACACAATGCCAAAAGGCGGATATGGAAATTTAATAGCGCTTCCGTTTCAAAAAGAGGCTATGCGAAGAGGCAATAGTGTTTTTATAGATGATAATGGTACGCCGCATCCAGATCAGTGGGCACTTTTATCATCGCTTGGCAGAATGTCTTTTCGTGATGTTGAAGCATTAGTCGATGAGGCATTGAAGACAGGCCAGATTATTGCCGTACGACAAAGTCCTGTTGAGGAAGACGATGAGCCGTGGATGCGCTTACCTTCGGGAAAGCGTCGGTTTAAGATTGATATTAGCGAATTGCCGGAGTCGTTGGACGCAGTTCTTGCTAATCGGCTATATATTAAGACCGAAACTGGCCCATCCGTGTTATTTAACCAGCTAAAACATTTAGCCGCATTTCAGAATCCAGAATTTTACAGGAAACAGAGAATGCGCTTTTCGACACATGACACGCCACGAGTCATTTGTTGCGCTGAAATTGTCGATGGATATTTATCTTTACCGAGAGGGTGCTTGGATGATGTAAAGACGCTACTTAGTGAATATGGCGTGCGGCTTAATGTTAATGATAAACGTTTTGTCGGGCGCGATGCGAATTTTACTTTTAATGGCAAGCTTACCGGAGAGCAAGATAAGGCATTGAAAGAAGTATTGGAATCTGACTTTGGAGTATTTGTTGCTCCTCCGGGCGTAGGCAAGACGGTTTTGGCGCTAGCCGCAGTTGCTAAGCGAAAAACAAACACATTAATTCTCGTCCATCGCAAACCCTTGATGGATCAATGGCGATTGCAGGCATCGGCACTTTTTAATATCAATAAGAAAGAAATTGGTCAGATAGGCGGAGGCAAGAACAAGTCGAACGGGATTATTGATATCGCCATGGTGCAAAGTATGGACTTGTCGGATGGTGTGGACGACCGCATTATGGACTACGGCTTTGTTATCGTTGATGAATGCCATCATGTAGGAGCGGTATCGTTTGAAAAGGTTTTGGCTCAGGTCAAAGCCAAATACGTATTGGGATTAACCGCAACGCCTTATCGACGGGACGGACATCAGCCTATTATTCATATGCAGTGTGGACCTATTTGTCATCAGATTAAGCGAAAGGATGTTTCGGCACATCTCGCGAATTCTCAAGTAATCTTGCGGTCGACCGAATTTGAGTGTCCTTGGTCCGATAATTCACGAATATCCGATGTATGGAGTGAGTTGATCAAGGACAATAACCGCAACGATTTAATTGTTGATGATATCATGGGAACTATAGCTGAAGGACGATTTCCTTTAATTTTGACGGAGCGCCGAGAACATTTAAAAATTCTTGGAGAACGATTGCGGGATAAGATTAATTTTCTTGCGGTTTTATACGGTAGTATGGGACGCAAGAACCAGCGCAAAATATTTGAACAGATCAAAGAGAATGCTGATGATTCCCGACGCGCGATTTTAGCGACTGGATCGTATATTGGTGAAGGTTTTGATGAGCCGCGTCTCGATACCCTTTTTCTGACAATGCCGAGCTCATTTAAAGGAAGAATTGTTCAATATGCTGGACGTTTGCATAGATACCATCAGGATAAACATGATATTCGGATTTATGATTACGTTGATAATAAAATGCCCGTTTTGGATCGAATGTTTAAACGCCGAGTAAAGACATACAAGATGTTAGGATATGAAATAAACGGCGATCTTATTTTATAAGGGAGGTTTAACCATGGGTGAACGCATTAAAAGAAATTTCGAGAAACGTTTCGGTAATCCTCCGAGGTTCAATGTAATATACGAGACCAAACCCCAGTCAGAATACGAACGTTTAGTCCGCAACAAGAAAATCGTCAGCGCAGTCGGACATTAAAGCCGCATTAAAGCCAGCAAAAATATTTGTTTTATTTCTTTGAAGTGGTATAATTTGAATATGTTACGCATTGTCAAAGAATTATTAATTATTCCTTTGATTTTCTCTCTCGCCTTTTCCTCCATCCTTTGTTGTTGTCTATCGCAGCTTGCGCAAGCACAAGATTCTGATCAGCATATTGAACACGCCGTTCAGGCATCCGAGAGCAGTCATTGCGAGTCGCACAATCCCCAAGACAGCCATTCCGGTAAAAAACATAATTGTGAATGCCCTCAATTACAGGGCACTTTAGCTAAGAATTTCGATGGCCTCAAGGCAATAGGTATTGTTTTATACTCTTTCAAGCACCAGGTTGTCTTAGGCAAAATCTTCTTAGTTTTTATCCCGGATAGTCATAATTTGTTTACGGGTCCATCGCCACCGCAGCTCGTTTTATCCTCAGTTCCTCTTTATATCAAAAATCCCACGTTACGTATCTAATCTGTTTTGCCAACCAGAAATTTCATCTCTTTTTTTAATTTTAGTTTTCTGTTGTTTAAAATTATTTCTTAACACAAAAATTTATCCCTAAATGGGGGAAATCATGACAAGACGAGTAATGACATTAGTATTTTTCGGCATTGCCTTGAGCGCATTATCAGGCTGTGCCTCTGTTTCCGCGAAACGAGAATTTAATGACGTACAAAAACAAATTGAATTAAAAACAAAATCGAATCTTAAGTGGCAAGCTTCCGTCAATAATAAAGAGATCAATCAGGAGATACAGTTCATTCTACAAGATAAATTAACGGCAGATGACGCTGTTCAGGTAGCGGTCATTAAAAACCCGTCTTTGCAAGCTGTATTCGAGGGATTAGGCATTGCCAAGGCAGACTTAGTGAAGGCAGGGTTGCTTAAGAATCCCCTGTTTGAAGGAAGAATTAGGCGGCCGAATCATGATGGAAAAACGAACACTGAATTTGAAGTAAGACAGAATATTCTAGATATTTTCATTCTGCCATTGCGTCGCAAAATGGCTAGTCAACAATTGGAACAGGTTAAATATAGCGTAGGCCAGGCTGTGCTTAAACTGGATAGCGAAGTAAGGATGGGTTATTACACTCTTCAATCAGCTAAACAGATGTATACGATGCAGGAAAAAATTCTTAAAGCGGCTCAATCGGCGGTGGAGTTGGCTGAGCGTCAGCTTAAAGCCGGAAATATTAATGACCTTGTTTTGACCGGCCATCAACTGGCTCTCTATCAGGCTACAATGGAATTGACACAAAACGAGGCAGAGGTTACCCAGGCACGTGAGAATTTGGCGCGCCTTATGGGCATATCCGGGGATGACATTCCCTGGGATATTCCAGAAGATTTACCGTACATTGCAAAGGAAGAGACCTCTCTAAAAAAATTAGAGTCAAAGGCCTTAGCCATGAATTTTGATCTGGCAGCGGCTAGGCAAGAAGTTAAGGTCATGCAGAAAGCCGTTGCGATCAGTCGCGTGGAAATTATTCCTGATATTGAAGCGGGTTTCAATACTGAGAGAGAATCCAACGGTGAAAGACTGTCAGGACCTATTTTTGAAATTGAGGTGCCTTTATTTGATCAAAAACAGAGCTCAGTCGCTCGTGCGAGAGCAGAATTGCGGCAAAGTGAAAGACGATTAAAGGCCTTAGAGGATGAAATCTTGGCCGAGGTGCGTTCAAGGTATGCCAAACTTATGGCCGTGAAGAGTTTGGTTGAAACTTATAAAGACACCGTCATTCCTCTGCATGCTCAATTTATTGATTCTCTGCAGAAGCATTACAATTATATGCTTGTTGGTGTTTATGACTTGCTGAATGCTAAGAAAGAAGAGGTTGAGGCCATTCATAAATTCCTTGAGAACCTAAAAGAGTATTGGGTTATCCGTTCGGAATTAGCAAGCCTGACCGGTGAAAGATTTACTTTTACTCCAGAAGAAAGTATGGAATCTTCAATAATACAAAAAGATAAAGTAGATATGGAACACATGAATCATCAAAATCATGGAGGGAAGTAATGGTGAAGAAATTTTTAATAACGGCTGTATTTTTATTTTTTGCATCAGGATATCAGTCGTGTATGGCAGAAGCGCAATCATCAGCCGATATGAATCCTAAAGATTTGCCATACACACCTGTCGTTACGCTTAACGGCTCGACCCTTCCCTGGAAAATGGTGAAAGGGGTGAAGGAGTTTCATCTTACGGTCGAAGAGGTTGAGTGGGAGATAGCCCCGGGGATGAAGATCAAGGCATGGGGTTACAATGGGCAAACTCCGGGACCCACCATTGAAGCGGTGGAAGGCGACAGAGTCCGAATTCTTGTGACCAACAAACTCCCCGAGCCCACTGCCGTCCACTGGCACGGGATTCTTCTCCCCAGCGGTATGGATGGCGTTCAGGGGCTTACTCAAAAAGCCATCATGCCGGGGGAAACTTTCGCTTACGAATTTACGCTCAAACAACACGGCACCCAGATGTACCATTCTCATGGCGATGAGATGGTACAGATCGGCCTGGGAACCATGGGCTTTTTCATCATTCATCCCAAACACAGAAATCCCAAAATTGACAGAGATTACGCGATTTTTTTAAATGAATGGTTCGTAGAACCCGGTACTTCCCGTCCGGATCCCAACGTTATGACCGACTTCAATATCTTTACGTTTAATAGCCGCGCGTTTCCCGGTACCGCTCCGCTTTTGGCGAGACCCGGTGAGCGGGTTCGGGTACGCATTGGACATGTGGGACAGGATTTTCATGCCATACACATGCATGGACATAATTTTAAAACAGTCGCCACCGATGGCGGTGATATTCCTGAGTCTGCACAGTATCCTGAGACAACGGTCGCCATTGGCCCCGGGCAAACCCGCGATTATGAATTTATCGCCATCCCCGGGGATTGGGCGCTTCACTGCCATCTTCGGCATCACCCGATGAACGCGATGGGGCACGATGTCCCCAACGTGATTGGTGTCAGTCAAGAAGGAATAGAGGATCAAGTCCGGGACCTTTTGCCGGGTTACGTGGCGATGGGTGAAAAGGGTATGCATGAGCACTTCGAACATTCCGCGCATATGAAAGGTCCTGAAAATACACTCCCGATGATGGGAGGAGATGGACCTTTTGGTCCGATTGGAATGGGCGGGATGTTCACGATACTTAAAGTCCATGAAGATATCCTGAATTTTAAAACCGCTGAGGAATACACAAAACAAGTAAAACTGCCCGGCGATTTTGGATGGTATAACAATCCACCCGGAACCGTGGCGGATATTGCTCTCGGATATGAAAACCAACCCAGCAAGGACGGCATGGTTTATATCTGCCCCATGCATCCTGAGGTAAAAAGCGACCAATCCGGGAAGTGTCCGAAATGTGGAATGAATTTAAAGCCCGTATCTGAAAATCCCATAACAAGAAAGGAAGAATAAAATGAAATCAGGACTCATTATTACAGGAATTTGTATAACTTTAATTGGCGGCGGTTATGCTGCTGTCAGCGAAGGACATGATCACAGCGCTGATAAGGATTTTATGCAGATGGATCATGAAGAAATGATACAGCAGGAAGGTAAGGAGGGTGAATCGAAAGCTGTGGAAGTCGGGAATAAAATCTGTCCTGTCAGCGGTGGTAAAATCCCAGATCCCGGTGAAAAGAGTGCTATGGGAGAAGTCGTTAAATACGAATATAAGGGGAAAATTTATAACCTTTGTTGCAATATGTGCATTAAGGATTTCAAGAAAGATTCTGAAAAATACAGTAAAATCGCCGAGGAAGAAGTGAAAAAGTCTCATGAAGAAATGGAAACTGAAGAACCCAAAGAAGGTGATGGGCATGAGCATCATAATCACAGTCATTAATTCTGGGGTGAGACAATGAAATCATTATGGAAAGCCATACTTATGGCCGTTGGATTATTTGTTTATGGATATTTCCTATCCACGGCGGGGCATGATCATGCCAGTCACCAACCAGGGGGAAAGGAACATCAAGAAATGGATGAGGGGGTTACTCACGATCATCATGATCATACCCATCATTAAGTTGAGAGAGGGAGGTGGATATGTTCGATTTCTTACAACCTATCCATCCTAAGGTCGTGCACTTTCCTATTGCTCTTTTTATGACAGCCTTAGGGTTGGATATGGTAAGTCTTGTTTTGAAGAAAGAAAGTTTACATAAAACAGCCCTGCATATTTACGTCATAGCGGCTCTAATGACACCATTAGTTGTCAGAACAGGACTCTGGGAGGAGGAAAGGTTTCATTTAAGTCATCCCGTATTGGACAAGCATCGATTGTTTGCGCTTTGGACGATGTGGGTATCTTTAATGTCTTTGCCTGTTTTATGGTTTATTAAACAAAAGTCTCAAAGGTTTTTTCGTGTGGTTTTTATTCTTTTAATAATTGGAGTGGCTGGTCTTGTCACCTTGGCAGGGCACAATGGTGGCAGGATGGTTTATGAGTATGGGGTGGGAGTGGAACAATAAATAAGTTTGCGTTAATACGTTTAGAGCATCATAACTTTAATTTCAAGATTTCTATTCTCCACTTAGGTTATCCACTTAAGGTAGCGTTGCTCCCACCTCAAATTCTACCTGTTGTATTGCGTTACGAGAAAGGCAACATTGAGCAGGTCAGCGTCTCTCCATCGTTGGATTCCCAAAGGCCGCGACCTTTCTAAGGTCTCAGCCAAACAGTTGAAAAAGATCGAAAAACGTATTAACGCAAGACCAAGAAAATGCTTACAATACCTTACACCATCAGAGACTTACAAAAACTGTGTTGCACTTAAAGATTGAATCCGGGGAAGGGTTAAGGGGATGAAAATTCGTGAAAGTGGCATGCCTGAGCAGGAGATGTGGGAGAAATTTTTTGATCCACGCAAAATCCTTAAAATGCTCGGCCTCAATAATCAGATTAATAATGTTGCAGAGTTTGGGTGCGGATATGGCACATTTACGA
The DNA here is from genome assembly GCA_005239595.1 of Candidatus Troglogloeales bacterium. Taxonomy (GTDB): domain Bacteria; phylum Nitrospirota; class Nitrospiria; order SBBL01; family SBBT01; genus SBBT01. Next base: position 8,799 of record SBBT01000221.1, read on the forward strand.
TTCCTGCTGCTGAAATTATCCGCGGCAGGATTTATGCTTTTGATATTGAATCGGACATGGTGCGCATAACCAGCGATAAAGCTAAGAAGCACGGCCTTGGGAACGTTCAAGTAGTCGTGAAAGATTTTATGGCTGACGGCACAGGATTAGAGGAGAAAAGTGTTGATTATGTGATGCTTTTTAATATTCTACATCTCGAAAAGTCGGAAATTCTGCTGAAGGAAGCCAGACGGATTTTGTCAAAAGCCGGTCAACTTGGAATGATTCACTGGAATTATGATCCATCAACACCCCGAGGCCCTTCAATGGACATTCGTCCAAAGCCGCAGCAATGTATCCAGTGGGCAATGGCTGTCGGTTTTCGTGATCCCGTTCAATTTGATTTAAAACCGTATCACTACGGAGTTGTTATGGCAAAGAAAGGATAAGATATGAAGATAGGAGTCATAATAATATCAATTGGTGGATATTGTGGGATGCCCTCATGATTCGAAGGTTGTGAGATTGGTGGAAAGGATCCAATGGATAAGGTGTGTCTTCATCGTATTATACGGTTACTAAAACAATTGCAGGGGATTAACCCTTTTGATGGGGATAGCAAGCCATCTGGGGTGCGGCTTTTTTCTCCTGGAGAAGGAAGACCGACATTACCCTTTCCGCACCCATGGAATTACTCGCAACCCATACGTATTCTTGAAACATTTTTTTGGAATGCCGATCGAGAGCAAGGGCCGGGAAGACACAATCGCTATCTTGATGTTCCTGGATTTACCCCGGTCCTAGTTACGCGGGATCCAGGGATTATTCGGGCCATATTGAGTGCGACGGGTGACCAGCCAGGACAGTTTGATCGAGACACTCTTCCATCGACAGGAATCGCACGAGCGACGGGAAAAGATACACTCCTTTTTGCTAATGGGCCTTTCTGGCGAATACAAAGGAAGTTGGCGGCGCCTTCGTTTGGAAAATCAGCGCTTTTTCAGCCGGAAAAGTTTCATGAGTTTGAAGAAACTTTTCGCCAGACTATTAGGAAACGCCTCGATAGCCTTCAGTTACATTTTGAAAAAAGTGGGGAACAAACTATTCGTATTAAATTAGAACCAGAAATTAAGGTTGTCATGTTAGAAATGTTGGCTAACAACTTTTTTGGTGCACAGATTTCTTATGAAGAAATCAGGGATCGATTTACTCCTGCCCTGGAGAGGGTGATTGATCATATCGTCAGCGACACGGTGATCAACAAGATGGGGATACCGATCACTCGGATGCCGAGCATTACCCCCAGGATCGCTCAACTTAAAATTGATTTTGTCAGTTTCGAGAAATTAACCGACCTAGTGCTTGCCCCTCGAAAAGAAGGACGGGCATTATGGAAACAATTTAAATCAGATGCTCCGGATGATAAGCTCCGGAGCAATATTCGAGTGTTTCTCGCTGGGGCATTGGAGGCAACTACTTCATTCGCCACTTGGGCCCCTTCTCATCTTTCTAGAAATCAGGAAATTCAAGAACGGGTATACCAGGAAGTCAAGGATATAGATACCTATACACCAGACAACCTAGATCAAGCCAAACATTTGAATTGGGTTATGGAGGAAACCCTGCGTCTAACTCCTTCACTTTATTTTCTTCCACGCCGGGCAACCGCCGACACATGGATTGAAACGGTAGATAAAAGAAAAATGTTTATTCCAAAAGGAACCCATATTCTTCTCGACGTGTGGCATGCAAATCGTTGTGAGGATTACTGGGGAGTCAAGGCCACTGGATTTCCTGCCTTAGATTTTGCGCCAGATCGCTGGGATGCGCTTACGGCGCGCGGGCAGGTGGCCAAAGAGTTTTTTCATTTTGGTTTTGGGCATGGGCCAAGGGTGTGCCCTGGGAAATTCCTTGGTCAACTAGAAGTCGGCCTTGTTGTTGGCGCGGTCATCAAGAAATTCAGATTTCGTGCGGTCAATTCAAATAATCCTGTCAAGGCCGGCGTTTCGACGAAGCCCATGGATGGGACCCTCGTTGACCTGGAACTACGTTAAGGGGAAGGCCATAGTGTGTTAATTTTACGTCCATATCTTAAAAACATTTTTCGCATTTGGTTTAAGATTGTGTTAGGATGATGCTCGCAGATAATGATGATCGTCTTTAATATGAGAAAAAAAGAAAGAATTGAATTAGTGATCAGTGGTATTTTAATCGCGGTATTATTATTTTTATTGCCGCGTGTATGGAATAAGAAAGAAACCAATCAGTTTATTTCTGTTGAAGAAAATGTCTCTTTGGAAGATGTCCCTGTCCCTGGGGGGATGCAAGATCAAGGCCTTTATACTCAATTAGAAGAGCAAACGAAGAATTTGGAATTTAAGCGGGATCCATTCTTTAGGCAATCGCTGGCAACTACTGCATTATCACAGGAGTTATATCTAAACGGCATAGTCTGGGATGAGGCAAGCTCAACGGCAATTATCAACAATCAAATCGTGGCCATTGGTAGCGAGATACAAGGTAAAAAAGTTGTCGATATTATGGAAGATATGGTTATTTTAGAAGAAGGGGAGCATCGTATCGAGCTTATGTTGAAGTGACCGACGATTAATTTCAGACAAGGCCAAAGCGAGGGATAGTTGAATTTCGCGCCTGTAGCTCAATTGGATAGAGCGACTGCCTACGGAGCAGTAGGTTAGAGGTTCAATTCCTCTCAGGCGCACATCTTCCAGTAGCGCAAAAAGATTCATTGAATAATCATGAGCAGCAATAGCCGTTGTACACTGCATCCTCTGCAGGCATTAGCGCATCATCCTCAGGACACCTTCTTCACCCTCCAAGACGGGTTGGAATCGTTTCGTTGTCTGATCGATCACGCCGGCGATGAAGTGGTGGTGGTCTCGGGGGATGGGCGCATCGTTTTCGCCAATCAGGCCGTTGAGAGAAATTGGGGTTATTCAACTAGGGTTCTTTTGAGTAAATCGGTTACGGATTTGACGCAACATAAGATAACCTTGGCCCGATGGAAAAAGGAGTATTGGATGCCACTAAAAAAGGCAGGGCATCCTATTTCGTATACGATCGAGCGCGCTGGCAAGGGGGGCAAGGCCCATAGGTTAGAGGTGACCGCAGTTTATATGCATGACAAATTACAGGAATATGTCTTATCGGTTGCCAGAGAGATTACCAACCAAGTCGCCCTGCAGCAGGAATTGAAAGAGTCGCAGATAATGAAGGCGTTACAGAATTTCATTGCTGGCACTATGCGAGAAATTCAGCATCCCCTGAAAGGTGTCCTGGGCCATGCACAGGCCCTTGTTGAAAAGTATCGAGATCGTCCTTTTGAATATATCGGATACAAAGAGTTTAAGGATGTCATGCGGACATTAACGGCGATGCGTGATCAGGTCAAATGCTGTTTTGAGACGACCAACCAACTCTTGGACATCAATCGGCGCAAAGTTCATCTGAAGGGCGCTTCCTGTGATGTTAGGGAAGCTATTTGGGCATCCGTTAAGGGGCTCCAGCATTCTCTGGAAGCTGTCGACGTGCATGTCCGACTGCGATTGGCCGCCAACCTGCCTGCGGTAGCAATCGGTGCGCTCGAACTAAACCAAGTATTGACCAATATCCTTGTCAATGCCATGGAGGCTACGCCAAGGGCGGGTGAGGTTGAAGTGAGGGCCTATTATCAAAAGAAAAGCCGGAAGGTCCTTATCCGATGCCTCGATGAGGGAGCGGGTATTGCACAGGAAGATCTTCCCCGTATCTTTGAACCATTTTTTACGACTAAGAACCGCGGCTCAGGGAAAAGCCCTGGGCTGGGGTTAACCATTGCCTATGCTATTATTAAATCTTTTCAAGGGGAGATTATCGTCAAAAGCAAATTAAGAGAGGGGGCTCTCGTTGAGATAACACTCCCTGCCTGTCCATCATGATTGATCATTCTGCTTTAGCCACATCAGAAATTATATTTATGCGCGAAGCCATCAAGCAGGCCCACCTTGCCGAAGAGCGAGATGAAGTGCCCGTTGGTGCCGTGATTGTACAGGGACATAAAATCATCGCGAGGGCTCACAATCAGGTTGAGACGTTGAGTGACCCGACGGCCCACGCCGAGATGATTGCCATAACTCAGGCAACTGATCATCTTTCTAATAAATGGCTGACAGAATGTGCGCTCTACGTTACCCTGGAGCCTTGTGCGATGTGTGCCGGGGCCCTTGTCTTGGCAAGGATACCGCGGATCTATTTCGGCGCGCAAGATCCCAAGGCGGGCGCTTGTGGCTCGGTCTTTAACATTGCTCATCATCCACAACTCAATCACCGTATTAAGATTAAAAAAGGACCTCTTGCCGCGCAATGTTCTCAACTGCTTAGGAGGTTTTTTGAGAAGAAACGTTATTTGATCAACCAACGCAAGGTTGACAGAAAGATAAGATTTTAGTCTTTTTCACCAAGAAAGGTTCAAAGCCTTAGGTCTTTATCGAAATTTCGTCGTGACACCCTTTCCATCATTTTTTATCTCGAAGTGCTTTTCTGCTGGATGTCCACGATGGTCAGCCCTACACTGTCACGTAATTCGATCCGATCCAGAGTAATCTTCGTTATCTTCTTGCCGTTGACTTCATCACCCAGCTCATAGATCTTATTGTTGATAAGGGCGATCATCTTGCCTTGCTGGGTCATGATGCCGTTTAGCACAAGATCTGTTGGCTGCGTTGATTTCTTTGATTCTGTTAACGGAGTTAACGCAATTGAAGGAGAGACTTGGTTGGTCACCGAGAGATCAACGGTTGGATGGGCTTGGCTACGGTCAGAGGTGGGTGTCGTCCCCTGTGCTGGGCTTATGGGTTTTGTTTCTGCCAAGGATAAGGGATTGGCTATTTCAGGGTTGGCTGTATGGAAAAGACGCGGCTGCCAGATAAAGATGATGCCAGCGGTTATCAATAAAATGACGATCTCCACCAAGACAATCACGTGCCATTTCTTTGTTTTTTCTCTGGTCGTGGCCGGAAAAATTTCTTGTGTGAGCTCTGGGAGCGGTTGTGGCGCTATGACGGGTTGTTCCATGGTTACCATCTGGTGGGCCAATCGATTGCTGGTCGCGACTTTTGTTCTTTCCCTAAAGCGGGCCTGTGTTTTTTTTAACGCCTCATTGATGATGCTCATGGCTGGCAGGCCCCCTGTGTTAGGGGCAGAACTTCTTCAACGGATCGTTGTATGATAGGGTGATCGATCGTGCTGGTTTCGCTGATGAACCCTGCTAACATAGCCCGATCGCAAAGGATATTGATCATCCGCGGTGTTCCTTTAGATTTGACATAAATAAGGTCGACAGCGCTATCCGTAAAGCGGATGGACGGGTGTATTGGGTTTGGAGAACTGGCAATCTCCAGGCGATGATGGATGTATGCCCTCACCTCGTCTTTGTTGAGGGGCATAATATGATAGCGCACCGATATCCTCTGATTTAATTGGCGCAGGGCAGGTAGGCTGAGCTTTTCGGTGAGTTCCGGCTGTCCGATGAGGACAATCTGCAGCAATTTTTCTTTCTCGGTCTCTAGGTTGGAGAGAAGACGTATCTGTTCGAGCTGGCGCACACTTAGATTCTGGGCCTCATCGATCAAGATAACGACGTTGTGGCCGCGACACGTCTCCTCCAGTAAGAAATTGTTCAGGGCAGTCACCAGGGCGAATTTGTTATTGAAGTTTCCCCCAATGCCCAAATCCTTGAGGATGATCTGTAGGAGCTGAGTGGCGGAGAAGTTAGGATTAAGGATGAGGGCCGTCTTGACGTGTCGGTCCAGGCGGTTTAAGAGCATGCGGCACAGAGTTGTCTTGCCGGTCCCGATTTCTCCCGTAATCATAATAATGCCCTTACGTTGTTCAATCCCGTAGATAAGATGGGAAAGCGCTTCGACGTGATGGGCACTGGAGAAGAAGAAATCTGGGTCAGAGGTGACATTGAAGGGGCTTTCTTTGAGATGATAAAATTCTTTGTACATTGCATAAATTATAGCACGGTGTGGTTGTTTGGCAAATACCCAGAAGATTTTTCCACGGGAATGGGATAATAGATTGTTACCCCCTAAAAAAGCTTTTAATTTTTACAAAAGAAACGTTTGAAAAATTAAAGAACGAACGGGCTATCTATCAGCCAGAAGACAAACTTAAAC
>SBBT01000226.1 GCA_005239595.1 Candidatus Troglogloeales bacterium
TTGAAAAGGGATAGTGCCGGAGAGGGTTCCTCGAACGATTATTCGACAAGGGCGGCGCGATATGCGGCGTTCTCGGAACTGATCTTAACCCTTGTCTTTCCGATTTCAGCTGTGGGGGTGATCGGGGCTATTGTTGCCGTGATTGTGTCTGGGAAAGGAACGGAGCACCTGGCGGTGCTTGTAGCGATTCTTCCAACGTTATTGACGGGAACAGGGAAGCTTTTGGCAGCGTTGAAAGGGAAAAAGATTGATGAAAATGGTAATAGTAGTGATACTGGCACTGCTGGGGCTTCTAGCCCTGTCTCTTAATTTTAGCGGCGATTCTAGCAGGATTAAAAAAGAGCATCTTGAGATCATAGCCGATCATCAGAGGTTTAATGAGTATATGAACGAGACGATGATCCGGCTTGATGAGGTGGACGATTCGATCAGGAAACACGCGCCACCAAAATACGAAGATTAAGGAGGAAAGATGAATACAACGAGGTTAGTGACTGTTTTAGGAACGATATCGGGCGTTGCGGTAGCGATACAACCGTTTGCCGATGCGATCCCTGGGGTGCAGGGGATTGTTAGTCTGATTGCCTTTTTAAGCCTTGCCCTGAAGGGGTATTACTCGAAGGGTATAGACAATAAGGTTGTCGATGAAAATGTGGTAAAAGACATCTTGCCGAAGTAGGGGGTGATGAGCCTAATCACTGTCAAGAGAAAGCATTTCGGGGGCACGTTTACAATCGGTGACTTGTCCTTTCATGATTTTAAATGTCTTGTTCTTGAGGACAAGGTTCGCGGCTATAACGAGAAGGTTCACGGCAAGACGGCCATCCCGTCAGGAACATACGAAATTGTTGTGACGTTTTCAAACAGGTTCAAAAGGCCATTACCATTGCTTCTTAAAGTGCCATCGTTTGATGGAGTGAGGATACATCCTGGCAATACTTCCGAGAACACGGCTGGATGTCTTTTAGTCGGACATTCATGGGATGAAAAATCGGATTTTATTGGCATGTCAAAGGTTGCGTTTAATGCGCTGTTCTCTTTAATCAAGGCGGACATAGAAAAGGAAAAGGTTTTTATTGAGATCACCTAGCGGCAATGTTTTGTTCGGTGGCTCCGAAGGATAAGCAATCTAGGCGTTAGAATTAATTTGTACACCTTGACATAGATTTTTTGAAAGACGCCCCCAATACCTTGCTTCTGCTTCCTGCCTGGCTGCTATGGCCTCTTCCCTTGTAAGAAAAATGCCGAGGTAGATAGTCTTATTCCCATCAGATATACACGCCTGCCACCTTCTGACCCTTTTTCCCGCACCAAGGAAATAAACGCCAGACATGCCGGTAACATTGTCTTTTCTTATTCTGTGATTTCTGGACTGTTCTATGTCGCTAGCCCACTTACAGTTAGCTGGTTCATAATCACCATTAACATCTATCCGTTCGATTGAATATGCTTTATTATGGCACGGGCCCATGTCGGACAGAAAATTAATAAAGCCGAATTTCCCCTGCCACCTATCCGAAACCTTAATTCCTCTCCCGCCATAATTGGCATAGGCCTTGTTGTTTGGATTTTTGCATCGTTGATTTAAACGCACCCAGCAATCGTGTTCTTTTGATTTAGCGTAACCATGCTTCGTATTTCTTTGAATAGTCTGTTCCCTCTTTAAGCATCCGCAAGATTTCGTATTACCACCTAACAATCGTTGTGTTATAACGTAGCATGACTTTCCACATTCGCAAAGGCATTCTCTTAGTAAAACGCGACGCCCACCACCTTTATAAATAACGTACTTGGTGTTGCCAGTTGGGGTTAGCCTCCCGAATTTCTGCCCAGTTATATTTTTTATTGTCTTTACTTTAGATGGGGTTTGTTCTATAATTATTTCAGCCATTTCACTTCTCCTAAAAGTGTTGTGGTTAGGGAGTCTGGCCGTAAACCAGACTCCTGACAATAATATACAAACTAGAAAAAGTCAATCGGGCCGTTATGACGCAGTGTCAGCACTGTCATAGCAACGTGCTTTACTTTGAAACCGACACCGGTACCGGTGATAGTTTCAGATGCGTGTTCTGTGGATTTATCAAGTATTTTCACACGCCAAAGATAAAAATCAAAAAAGCGGGCCACCTGAAGGAATACGATGAAGATGCTGTTTCTGTTGTCTTCAGTAAGCCATTGAGTGAAACGACTTGGTGGGAGGAGGATTGACATCCGTCACGCATCCCCCTCCGCACCCATTTCCGCGATATCGGCATCGCTTTTTTCCCACCAATGATCAGATGGTGGCTGGATTGCGTTTGTCTTCTGGCTACCACACAGCGGGCATTGAATGTCTTTACTGTGGCCGACAAACAAGTTATTACAGACAAGACATTGGCAGTAATAGTTTGTCACGTCCATACATTTGACAACTGGTGCCGTCTCTCCGAGCTGTCAAGCCGTTAGTTCGCACCGGCCAACTTACACCGTCTTTACGATCCGGCAATACTCCTCCGCGGAGGAGTATTGCCGGATCGTAAAGACGGTGTAAGTTGGCCGGTGCGAACTAACGGCTTGACAGCTCGGAGAGACGGCACCAGTTGTCAAATGTATGGACGTGACAAACTATTACTGCCAATGTCTTGTCTGTAATAACTTGTTTGTCGGCCACAGTAAAGACATTCAATGCCCGCTGTGTGGTAGCCAGAAGACAAACGCAATCCAGCCACCATCTGATCATTGGTGGGAAAAAAGCGATGCCGATATCGCGGAAATGGGTGCGGAGGGGGATGCGTGACGGATGTCAATCCTCCTCCCACCAAGTCGTTTCACTCAATGGCTTACTGAAGACAACAGAAACAGCATCTTCATCGTATTCCTTCAGGTGGCCCGCTTTTTTGATTTTTATCTTTGGCGTGTGAAAATACTTGATAAATCCACAGAACACGCATCTGAAACTATCACCGGTACCGGTGTCGGTTTCAAAGTAAAGCACGTTGCTATGACAGTGCTGACACTGCGTCATAACGGCCCGATTGACTTTTTCTAGTTTGTATATTATTGTCAGGAGTCTGGTTTACGGCCAGACTCCCTAACCACAACACTTTTAGGAGAAGTGAAATGGCTGAAATAATTATAGAACAAACCCCATCTAAAGTAAAGACAATAAAAAATATAACTGGGCAGAAATTCGGGAGGCTAACCCCAACTGGCAACACCAAGTACGTTATTTATAAAGGTGGTGGGCGTCGCGTTTTACTAAGAGAATGCCTTTGCGAATGTGGAAAGTCATGCTACGTTATAACACAACGATTGTTAGGTGGTAATACGAAATCTTGCGGATGCTTAAAGAGGGAACAGACTATTCAAAGAAATACGAAGCATGGTTACGCTAAATCAAAAGAACACGATTGCTGGGTGCGTTTAAATCAACGATGCAAAAATCCAAACAACAAGGCCTATGCCAATTATGGCGGGAGAGGAATTAAGGTTTCGGATAGGTGGCAGGGGAAATTCGGCTTTATTAATTTTCTGTCCGACATGGGCCCGTGCCATAATAAAGCATATTCAATCGAACGGATAGATGTTAATGGTGATTATGAACCAGCTAACTGTAAGTGGGCTAGCGACATAGAACAGTCCAGAAATCACAGAATAAGAAAAGACAATGTTACCGGCATGTCTGGCGTTTATTTCCTTGGTGCGGGAAAAAGGGTCAGAAGGTGGCAGGCGTGTATATCTGATGGGAATAAGACTATCTACCTCGGCATTTTTCTTACAAGGGAAGAGGCCATAGCAGCCAGGCAGGAAGCAGAAGCAAGGTATTGGGGGCGTCTTTCAAAAAATCTATGTCAAGGTGTACAAATTAATTCTAACGCCTAGATTGCTTATCCTTCGGAGCCACCGAACAAAACATTGCCGCTAGGTGATCTCAATAAAAACCTTTTCCTTTTCTATGTCCGCCTTGATTAAAGAGAACAGCGCATTAAACGCAACCTTTGACATGCCAATAAAATCCGATTTTTCATCCCATGAATGTCCGACTAAAAGACATCCAGCCGTGTTCTCGGAAGTATTGCCAGGATGTATCCTCACTCCATCAAACGATGGCACTTTAAGAAGCAATGGTAATGGCCTTTTGAACCTGTTTGAAAACGTCACAACAATTTCGTATGTTCCTGACGGGATGGCCGTCTTGCCGTGAACCTTCTCGTTATAGCCGCGAACCTTGTCCTCAAGAACAAGACATTTAAAATCATGAAAGGACAAGTCACCGATTGTAAACGTGCCCCCGAAATGCTTTCTCTTGACAGTGATTAGGCTCATCACCCCCTACTTCGGCAAGATGTCTTTTACCACATTTTCATCGACAACCTTATTGTCTATACCCTTCGAGTAATACCCCTTCAGGGCAAGGCTTAAAAAGGCAATCAGACTAACAATCCCCTGCACCCCAGGGATCGCATCGGCAAACGGTTGTATCGCTACCGCAACGCCCGATATCGTTCCTAAAACAGTCACTAACCTCGTTGTATTCATCTTTCCTCCTTAATCTTCGTATTTTGGTGGCGCGTGTTTCCTGATCGAATCGTCCACCTCATCAAGCCGGATCATCGTCTCGTTCATATACTCATTAAACCTCTGATGATCGGCTATGATCTCAAGATGCTCTTTTTTAATCCTGCTAGAATCGCCGCTAAAATTAAGAGACAGGGCTAGAAGCCCCAGCAGTGCCAGTATCACTACTATTACCATTTTCATCAATCTTTTTCCCTTTCAACGCTGCCAAAAGCTTCCCTGTTCCCGTCAATAACGTTGGAAGAATCGCTACAAGCACCGCCAGGTGCTCCGTTCCTTTCCCAGACACAATCACGGCAACAATAGCCCCGATCACCCCCACAGCTGAAATCGGAAAGACAAGGGTTAAGATCAGTTCCGAGAACGCCGCATATCGCGCCGCCCTTGTCGAATAATCGTTCGAGGAACCCTCTCCGGCACTATCCCTTTTCAA
>SBBT01000147.1 GCA_005239595.1 Candidatus Troglogloeales bacterium
ATTAAGGTTTGAGGATCAGTTTTCCAAAGACATCCCTCGATCTCATTCTCTCATGGGCCTGATCGGCCTGATCGAGGGGATAGACTGAATCAATCACGGGTGATAACGTCTTTCGTTCTATCAAGCGGGTCACCTCCATCAGCTCCGCCAATGTTCCCATTCTCGCGCCCAAGACTGACAATTCCTTTGTGAAGAGGAGGCGCAGATCCAGATTGGCAATCGGCCCTGTGGTCGCCCCACAGGTAACCAGCGTTCCGGTCTTGGCCAGGGCAAGGAGGCCTTGATGAAACGTTTCCGGTCCGACATGTTCAAAAACCACATCCACGCCGCGGCCATGGGTCACGACATCTACAACCGAGGTGAAGTCCGTATCGGTATGGTTTATAAAAATATCGGCCCCTAACCGTCGCGCCTTGTTCAGTTTCTGCTGTGTGCCGGCCGTTACAATTACCCGCGCCCCAATCAGTTTTCCGATCTGTATTGCGGCGCACCCAATGCCGCTGCCGCCGGCCAGAACCAGGAGATCCTGGCCGGGACGGAGATTGGCCCTGGTAACGAGCATATGCCATGCCGTCAAAAAGGTGAGCGGAAAAGCGGCGGCCTCCTCGAAAGAAAGCCCTCCGGGCATTAAAATAATATTTTCCGCGGGGGCTTTTGTGAATTCGGCGTAGCCGCCATCGCAACCGGCGCCAAAAATCCGATAGACCTTGCAGAGATTATCATGTCCGGATTGACAGAAGGAGCAACGGAAGCATGAAAGGCCCGGCGCAATGATGACCTTGTCTCCCAACGAGGCCCCATCCACGCCGGGGCCGATTTCCTCCACCACGCCTGACACGTCGCTTCCAGCAATATGGGGGAGTGAAATGGGATAGGATGGGGTTCCCTGTCGAATCCATAGATCAAGGTGGTTTACGGCGCATGCCATCACCCGCACCACCACTTCATCGCGCCCCGCGGTGGGTTTCGGAACTTCCTCATAAATCAACGGCCCACCCGGCTGGTGAAAACGAACGGCTTTCATTTAGAGACTCTTTTAAAAATTTTTAACCTCGGACAGGTTCAGCGACTTTCCAGGCAACGAACCGCGCTGCCCGCCTCTTCAATGTCCTTGGCTGTCCCGATCAGTTCGCCCCTGTTTCTCGCACAAATCGCCACGCTTGCCCCTTCTTTGGCAAAAGACGCCGCAACGGCTTTCCCAATACCGCGGCCTCCCCCGGTTGCCAAAGCGATCTTCCCTCTGATCGAAATCACTTCCGTTTTTCCCCGATGACTTTGACAGGAACCCAACTCATGACATCGGTTGCCACTTCCTCAACCGCGCGGCCGGTAACATCAACAATCATCCATTTCGGATTTTGCCGATAGAATTCCCGGCAATAATCGATTTCTTCCCTAACCCGCTCCAGATCCGCGTATCCGGGAACGGCTTGCTTGAGTTTTTTCAGCCTTGCCTCCCGAATTTCCACCAGCCGATGCGCATCAATGCACAATCCAACCACGCGGGTCGGATCAACGTCATAGATCTCCTTGGGGGGAGCCAGATGAAGGACGATCGGAATATTGGCCACCTTGTAGCCAAATTGCGCGAGATAAATTGAAAGCGGGGTTTTGGCCGTTCTCGAAGGGCCGACCAGGATGATGTCCGCCTGGGAGATTCCGGAGAGATTTTGTCCATCGTCATGTTTAACAGTATATTGTACCGCCTCTACACGACCGAGGTAATCGGTATCAATTTGGTGGAGGCTCCCCGGCACGGCATAGGGAGAGGCGCTTAAAAAAGCGCTCATGGCCGAAAGGAGAGGACTTAAGAGATCGATCGCGATCAGACCCATTTTCTGCGCCCCGCCCTGCATGGCGGCACTAAGCAGTTCAGAAACGAAGGTGAAGACAATGAGGGCCTTCTTCTCTTTCGCCTCGCGAAGGACCTCCTGAATCTGCTCTTCGGTCCGAATATAATATCGCCGGGATAAAACCTTCGCCACCTGCGGAAACTGGGCCAGGGCCGCTAAAGACATTTTTGCCGCAGTCTCTCCCGTGGCATCAGAAACCACGAGGATGGGACGGACCTCTGGAGAAGAGACAGCCATATTTTAATGATACCGTATTTTTTTAAAAAACCCAAATCTGTTGCGTTTGTGCGGCGCTTTTGTTAGTCTGGGCCGCTCTTTTATTTAGGTTCCCTGTTCTATGACCGACTTTCTGCAGATTCCTCCACGGATTGGCCGATTATGGGACCTGGCCTGTAATCTTTGGTGGAGCTGGCATCCGGCGGCACGGAACCTCTTTGAGGCGTTAGATCGCCCTCTCTGGAGAAAAACGCAGCACAATCCGGTGAAGGTATTGCAGGACACCTCCTTTGAGACGCTTGCCAAGGCCGCGGAAGACCCGTCCTTTTTACGTCTTTATGATAGTGTGATAAAGGACTATGACGACGACCTGGGGATAAAAAACACATGGTTCAGCAACCGCTTTCCAGCATGGTCCGGTTCCCTGATCGCCTACTTCTCCGCCGAGTTCGGACTGCATAATTCCCTGCCGATTTACTCCGGCGGCCTCGGGCTCCTTGCGGGGGATCATTGCAAGGAAGCAGGAGACCTGGGCATTCCGATGGTCGGCATCGGATTCCTGTATCCCCAAGGCTATCTTCATCAGCATATCCTGGCGGATGGCTGGCAGGAAGCAACCTATCGGCCTCTCGATCTGAATTCTGTTCCGATTCAACGGGTTAAATTCCCAACCGGTCAGACCCTTTTAGAGATTTCAGTCGCCCAACGCACTGTTTATATCGCCGTTTGGAAAGTTCAGGTGGGCCGTGTTCCCCTCTATCTCATGGATACCGATGTCAAGGAGAACGCCCCGTGGGATCGTGAACTTTCGGCCCGGCTTTATGGAGGGGATCAGGATCTTAGGATTCGTCAGGAAATCATCTTGGGAATCGGCGGGGTACGCGTCTTGAGGGCGCTTGGGATCGCCCCATCGGTCTGGCATCTCAACGAAGGACACTCCGCTTTCACCCTGTTGGAGCTGATCAGGGAAAAAGTGGCGTCCGGCGTATCATTTGAAGCAGCGGCGGAAATCGTTAGGAAAAACAGCATCTTCACAACCCACACGGCGGTGCGGGCGGGACATGACGTATTTCCTGCGTCCCTCATCGAAAAATATTTTCTGGGTTACTGGCCGCAACTGGGACTGGATCAAGAAGGGTTTTGGATGCTTGGCCGGAGCCAGGAGTCGTGGGGAGAACTTTTCAATATGACGACACTGGCAATTCATCTTTCATCCGGCTGTAATGCGGTCAGCCGTTTGCACGGACAGGTTTCCCGGAAAATGCTGCACCACCTGTGGCCTGACACGGAAGAAGAAAAGGTTCCGATTATCTCGATTACCAACGGCGTTCATGTTCCAACCTGGGTAGCACCGGAGCTCGATGCACTTTATCAAAAATACCTCTCTCCCGATTGGGTCTTAAGACATGATGAGCCGGTTCTCTGGCAACGGATTTTAGACATTCCGGATCATCTTCTCTGGGAAGTGCGCCAGGAACTAAAAAGAAAATTGCTCAGTTTCATTAGAGAACGGGCACGGCTCTTGTGGACGGAGGAGCGGGCCGATCCGGCACAACTTCTCACCTCCGGAACCCTCTTGGATCCAGAGGCCCTTACCATTGGCTTTGCGCGCCGTTTTACCTCTTATAAACGGGCCACGATCATTTTCCGTCAACTCGATCGCTTAAAACGGATATTAGGGGATCGGTGGCGCCCGGTTCAGCTCATCTTTGCGGGAAAGGCCCACCCCGCCGACGAGGCTGGCAAACGGCATATACAACAAGTATTTAATCTTGCCAAAGACCATCATATGGCCGGGCACATTGCGTTTGTAGAGAATTACGAAATGCATGTTGCCCACTTCTTTGTTCAGGGAGTGGATGTCTGGCTCAATACACCGCGCTCCCCGCTAGAAGCGAGTGGTACCAGCGGCATGAAGGCCTCGCTGAATGGTGTTCCGCAACTAAGCGTCCCCGATGGCTGGTGGCCGGAAGGGTACACCGGCTCCAACGGCTGGGTTTTTGGTGTCCAACAGACCTTCTCGCATGACGAGTCTCAAATTGAATTGCAGGATGCCGTGGACGCCGATTCTCTTTATCATATCCTGGAGAATGAAGTGATCCCGCTCTATTACCAACGGGATGCCGATGGCGTTCCCCGCGCCTGGATGCAGACCGTCAAAGCCGCCATCCGCTCGATTGTACCTTCCTTTTGCGCCCGCAGGATGGTCAAAGAATACGCGGAACGTCTTTATGTCCCTGCAATAAAACAATCCAAACGGCTGCAGATGGATCCGTCTTTTGCAGAGGGGGCCCATCTTGGAACTAATAGAGAAACTGCTCCATAAAAAGGTCGTCTATCAAGGCCGCTACATCCGGACAGAGGAACAGACCGTTCAACTCCCGGATGGGACAAAGGCCGTTCGGGAGATCGTCTCTCCGCCCGATGCGGTCGGAATTCTTCCGGTGGATTCCGACGAGACGGTCTATCTGGTTCGCCAATACCGTCCGGCCATTACCCGGGTCACGACCGAAATTCCGGCAGGCATCTCGGAGGCAAATGAGTTGCCGATGGAGACGGCACGACGGGAATGCGCCGAAGAAATAGGGAAAGAACCGAAACGTCTCGACTTCCTGTTTACCTATTATCATTCTGTCGGATTTTCGACCGGGAAAATTCATGTTTTTTTGGGACGAGACCTGGTGGTTAATCCCAAAATACATGCGGAACAGGGAGAATTTCTGGAGGTAACCACCCTCCCTTTCGCCGATCTCTATCGGCAGGGAATCGCGGGAGAGATTGTCGACAGCAAAACCCTGCTTGCGCTCCTCTGGTATCAGCAGCTGTTTCGCCTTCCGACCGGGATATAAGGTTTAGTCGCGGGATAGCTGTCGTCTAAGAAACTGGTAGGCTGCAACCACCCTTCGCAAGCGCGCCTCTGCGCTGCGATCTCCCCCCTTCGTGTCCGGGTGGCACTCCTTGGCAGAGCGACGAAAGGCTGTCGTAACGGTGGACAGATCAGCCTCTTCGGAAAGGCCGAGGGTCTGATACGCCTCGGTCACGGAAGCGATTTCTCCATCAAGGGGATCTCTTTTCTCGGTAAATCGGCTAAAGAAATCGGAAAACCCGCGTCTTTTGCGCCTGCGGGAACGGCCATAAAGCGCGCTTTCCAGTTCATCCAACCGATCTTCTACATAAGAGAGCCGCTCGGCAGTACGGTTCAATTCCGCCCATGTTTCAACTTCGTTGATCTGATCCTCAATTTTATGCAAGAGATCCTCAAACCCTTGCAATTTCTCCTCCAAGGCAAAATAGGTGTAAACACGTGCTTCGTAGAACTGATCAAAGGCGAAAGCCAGATCGACTTGAACGGTTTCCAGGAGGGCATGGAGACCTCTTCTTACCGATTGTTTTTTTTCGAGGAGTCTCTTTGAGTGCGGTGTTGCGGAATCGGCGTTCATGATGGGCTTTATGTTACCAAGGCGCCTGTGGTGTTGCAATGGCCCATCTCATTATTTGAGACGCGCCTCTCGCCATAACAGAAAGGCAAGCCCCCCGGCAATCCCAAGAAAAATGCCGCTGGGCCACATCGGAACAACCAGCCCATTTAAGGTGATCTCCCACCCCAAAATGAGTCTTGCGAGATGCACCAAGGCGATTATCCCAAAAACGATGGTAGCCACAAATGTGACGGGCCGCCGCACCCTCTTCATGAAAAGAGTTTCCATCGCTGGCCTCCTATAACGCCGAAACAGGTTTAAGATTTTTTAAGAATATCCTGGCTGAAATTATAGTCCCTAATCTGAAAGTGGCGCAAGTACTCGGTCTGCCTCTTTGGTGCGGTTAATCGGACAGGCGATCGAGAAGACTTCCGATTTCTTGTTTTAATTCAGGAAGTTCAGGAAGGCTGTTCTGGATGGATTTCTACTGTTTCCTATTGTTTCTTTTAGGATGGTTCTTGTCGGGGTAGTTTCGCCCGTGTAAACCAGAACGTCTTAATCTCACGAATAATTTTCGTAAACACATCAAGACCGATCGGTTTAGTGACGTAGCAGTTGGCGCCCAGGTTGTAGCTATGCAGAATATCCTTGTCCGGACGTCGTCAAAACGACAATGGGGATTGATTTGAGCGGCGGATCGCTTTTTA
>SBBT01000088.1 GCA_005239595.1 Candidatus Troglogloeales bacterium
GATCGGATCATCTATGCAATCTTTAATCGTTTTAATCAACAATGGAAAAACCACACCCTCAAAATTTTTACACACGCAGCTTGACATCACCACTTTTTACACACCTATTGACAAGAGCTCGGGACCTTAATATATACCTGACGCGACGAAAAGTCAACACAACTTGACA
Organism: Candidatus Troglogloeales bacterium; assembly: GCA_005239595.1. Taxonomy (GTDB): domain Bacteria; phylum Nitrospirota; class Nitrospiria; order SBBL01; family SBBT01; genus SBBT01. Next base: position 170 of record SBBT01000088.1, read on the forward strand.
TTCCTAAAAATCTGTACCTATAAGATCCTTGTCTAGGAAAATATAGGACCATCGATGCGACCGTATATCAAAGAACACGCCTCCTATTCCGTCCAAGTGGTTCAGGACTATGATTCATTTTCAACCCTTGAAACAGAATGGAACCATCTGTTGGAAGAAAGCCTCGATGATTGTATCTTCCTTCGTCATGAATGGTTTCGGATCTTTTGGAGGCATTTCTTAGGCGAGCAAAACAAGGCCCAAATCTATACCGTTAGGCGAGGAGGAGACCTCGTTGCCGTGGCGCCTTGCTGGTCGATTAAGGGAAGTCTGTCTGCGATGATCAACGACCATTCCTGGAAATATGACCTCATCTACAAAGAGGAAGCGGGGCTTTCTGCCTTGTTTGATTACTGGATGCGGCAAGCTCCCGTCACATCTCTTCAGCTTGGCCTGATACCAGCCACTTCTCGCACTATTCAGCTTATCCAGAAAGGGGAATCTCGCTTTTACTGGTACGCGTATCAAAGCTGTACCCCGCCCTATCTCTCTCTCGAAGGGAGTTGGGCAGATTATTTCTCCAGGCGAAGCGGAAAGTTCAGGTCCAATATCAACGGGCAAGAGCGCCGCCTTCAAAAGAAAGGGACGCTTTCATTCGAGACGATCACCTCGCTGGACAACCTGCCTCAAGCCCTCGATGACGGATTTAGGATTGAAGCGATGGCGTGGAAGGGGGAGGCAGGATCGGCCATTGAAAAATCGCCCAAGCTGGTGGCCTTCTATACGGAGCTTGCCCATGAAGCCGGAAAGCAAGGGTGGCTTCGGTTAGCTTTCCTGAAACTCAATCAAAAACGGATTTCCTTCAACTACAGTCTGGCCTACAAAAAAAAGCTCTATCTTATTAAGCCTGGATACGATCCGGCATACGCCCAATATGGACCCGGCCAACTACTGACCAGAAAGGTTATTCAACAGGCATTCGAAGATAAACTAATAGAATATGATTTCCTGGCAAATCCCGAACCATGGAAAATGAATTGGGCCGAAGGGGTCCGGTCTGATCTCTCTTTGCACCTTTACAAAAAGGACCTCTTCCCGGCCTTTCAATTCTTTGTTAAATTCGGCTGGAAGAAAATAATAAAGCAACACCTGCGTCGGCAAAAAAGTAGTCAATAGAATTGCCATGCATCGAACTTATGACATCCTAATCGTGGGCGGTGGGATTATCGGAAGCAGTATTGCCTATTCCCTTTCCAAACGTACGCAAGGCGTCATTGGGGTAGTAGATGTCGATCTCACTGGATATTGGGGATCCACAGAACGCAACGCCGGGGGAGTTCGCGCTACATGGGAGCAGCCAACCAATATTGATCTTTCAAGGCGATCGATCGCCTTCTACGAAACCGTCGCCAACGAGGTCGGTTTTCGCCAAAGCGGCTATCTCTGGCTTCATGACGATACGGCTTGGGACTTGGCGCAGCCCAGGTTATCACTCCAACAAGGCAAGGGGCTTCAAGTCGAGATTTTAACGGTTGGTGAGATCAAAAACCGTTATCCATTTTTGGATCGGCTGGGTGGGGTTGTTGCCGCAACTTTCTCCCCCCACGATGGGCTCATTAATCCAAACCTGTTAAAACTTTATTACAGAAACGCCGCCACGGCAAAAGGAGTTCTTTTCCATAACCAGATGGCCATCGAATCCTTGACCGTCGAAGGGAGGCAGTGCCGCAAGGTCCGCTTGTGCGAGATGCGCGAGGGGACAGAAGCGTTTTTAAAAACAGGAGAAATCCCAAAAAGAGGATCTTTTCTTGAAATCAACGTCAAGATCCTGGTTAATGCCGGGGGCGCATGGGCACCCCGTCTCGCAAAGTTATATGGAAAGGAGACCTCCGTAATCCCCATCCGGCGCCAGGTGGCCGTTGTCCATAGTCAGGATGTGGATTTAACCCCTTACGGAATGTTTGTGGACACCAGCGGCCTCTATTTTCACCCGGAAGGGGGAAATATCCTTTCCGGTTATTCCCCCTCTTTGGAACAACCGGGATACCGTTTTGACCACGATGGATACGAGTTTTTTTTGCAGGAAATATGGCCGCGACTCTGCGCAAGGAGCAGTCACTTTGAAAAATTAAAACAGGTGGGAGGATGGGCCGGCCTTTACGAAGTCTCTCCGGACATGAGCGCCATCATCGGAAAGGTGGAGGGGTTAGACAACGTCTATGAGGCCCACGCTTTTTCAGGACGGGGTGTTATGCAGTCGTATGCCGCCGGAGAAGCCCTAGCCGAGCTGATCCTTCATGGCAAGTACCAGACGATTGATCTTACCTCTCTTTCAGGGGGAAGATTTACAAAGGGACAGCTTGTCCCCGAAGGAATGCATATCTAACCATGCCGCTCCTTTCCACGCCTGCCATTGTTCTTGCCAGCATGAAATTGGGCGAGGCCGACAAGCTCGTCACGTTCTTCACACAGAAAAAAGGGAAACTCAAGGGAATCGCCCAAGGAGCCCGTCGGATGAAAAACCGGTTTGGCGCGGCGATCGAGCCCTTCAGTCATATCAATCTTATCCTTTTTGAGAAGGGCGGCGAGAAACTTTCTCGTGTCAACCAAACTGACATCATTCATTCGTTTCAGCCGCTTCGCGAGAGCCTAGAGA